>JBCCDL010000530.1:0-4776 GCA_039030815.1 Cyanobacteria bacterium P01_A01_bin.83
CGCTGTTGGTCAGCGGTGACTTCGTTAGGATGGTGATTGATGTTAACTTGCTAATTTAAGGATCAAATATTCTGGGTCATTATTAATGAGAGAGAAATCTACGGCTATTCCCCTGTTGAAGTCTTGGCTCAATCGTTCAAAGCGACATTTTGCCAGTATCCCAGTTTTAATTTGGTTGAATATTATAACTGTTATTATTCTGAGCTTACTGAGCATTTACGCCAAAATCAAAAGCAAAGGCGCCAGCATTGAAAGTTTATTTAGCGATCCTTTTTATTCTCGAATGTTCTATACAGGCTGGTTAACTAGCCTGTCGGAAGTTTTTTGGTGTACGGCGATCGCAATTTGCCTTTTTTCTATTGGTTTGTTACCAAAATCTAGTCGTCGCTTTCAAGTATTTTTAGCAGCTAGTGCTGTGGTGATGCTACTGCTTTTTTTTGATGATCGCTTCCGCTTAACTTTGATTTTATGTATTTTCTTTAATACCTGTAAACTGGTCAAACTATCTGTTTATAGTCTTTATGGCTTATTGTTAATTTCCTATGCCTGGCTATTTCGGCATACGATTAGGCAAACTCCCTATGCCCCTCTGTTACTTTCTTTTTGTTTATTTGGCTTTTCTAGTGCGATCGACATTGCCCCCATAACTAGCCGTGGTATTCATGCGATGTTAGAAGACGGCAGTAAATTAGTTGGTTTAATAAATTTGACGATTTATTTTTGGTGGATTTGTCGACAAGAAATAAAACCAAAAATAGTGCAGAAATAGCTGGGCAACTAGCCGCTTTTATTTAGCTATTTCTACACTATATTAATTTGTTTAAGATTGAGCCAAAATTATGATTATTCTTTTAGTTCTTATTTCAAATGTTAGCCAATAACGCAAGAGTTACGATAGAAAATTCGCAGCAGGGATGTTGCGGCAATTAGCTTAACTGCTTCTAAGCCCCAGTATACCAAATGCATAATTTTCATGGCTGCGGGGTTAGACTGAGGGGCAGAGAATAAATCTAAAGACATACCTAAACTGCTCATTTGCGGAGTCAAAATATAGGTGTAAGCCAGGGCAATAAAGAGTAAGATACTAGCTGTTACAAGAGACTGAGTATTGATTTGCGTATTTAAACCATAGCCGTAACGATAGACAAAACAGCCTGCCAAAACAATTGCCGCGCATAATAGCTCAACATGATTAAATGTGCCAAAAATCAGATATCCAGCACTAGCAAAACCTGACTCATTCATCATGCCACTAGTTAGCATTCCAGGGACAACTAAAAAGTCAAAAATAAAACTACCACTGAGCCAAAATCCTAAAGCAAACATAATAATTGTTGACCAATTTGGTACTTTAGAATTACGAGGAGAAGTTGCGTTCATAAAATCTGCAAAAGGATGATTACTCTTTAAGCATAGCCAAATATACTCACGGTCTGTATAACGAAAAGTAAAGTCTTTTAACGAAGCTCTAAGCTTAGATAGATTAATGTTTTATCCCTCAAAAATTTGCTTCATAATTTAGCGTATTGCTGCTGGACTTCTTGGATTGAAAACAGCGCTTGAAACTCAATATTTTTAGACTGATAAAGCTCTTTTCCTCCTTGCTCTCGATCAACCAAAGCTAGAATTTGCCTTACTTCATATCCAGCATCCTGCAACCTTTCGACTGCGGTGAGTGCCGATCCTCCTGTTGTTACCACATCTTCCAGGACAACTACTTTTGCCCCTGAAGCTAAAGAAGGTCCCTCGATGTAAGCTTTGGTACCATGCCCTTTAGGCTGCTTACGAATAATCAAAGCTGGAATAGGTTTATTTTCATAGGCAGAAACTACGCTCACCGCTGAAACCATCGGATCTGCCCCCAAAGTAAGACCAGCGATCGCCTGAGTAGCTTCAGGCAAAAGTTGCAGCAACAAACGACCCAAAGCCAAAGCACCTTCAGCTCTTAGGGTCACTTGTTTACAATTGATGTAATAAGAACTTTTTGCCCCAGAAGACAGGGTAAAATTTCCCTCAACGTAAGCATATTTAACAATTAAATCCAATAAAATTTGTCGCAAAGCAGCAGTATCAGCCGAAGCTAAAGAAGAATAGGCAATTGATTTTAGATTCATAACTTTATTAGAGGTCAAAGATATTAGTAGACTTTTCTTTCACAAATTCTTCAGCTAGGATTGAGCAGAAGTCATAGATCATTTAGTCACCGTTACTCTATCGTGAGAGTGTGTTTCTCAGCACTAAATCATAAAGAGTCGTAATCTAATATTCTGCTATGACTCTCGCTAAATTCATTCATATTAAGTAAAGTAATGTCTATTAAGTTTACTCAATTAAGCAAAGTCCTAATGTTAGCCGCTATTGCTAGTTTGTTAGCTGACCAGGTTAAAGCAGAAATGAAACCTGTACCTGAAGCATTTAACAATGCCTACTTTGAGAATGGTCCCAACGCTGTTCGTCAAAGCGGTATTGTAGAGCAAATTAACAATATTGTCGGTATTACAGGATATCCAGAACAAGATATCGCAGGGGATGCTGAAGCTGTGGCTGATGTACATCAAGCAAGATTGGAAAAACAATCCACCACTGGGATGAGGGTTATCACCAGAGATTTAGAAAATCCCTATAATACTTCTCTTCTAGAAAACCCTAGCTATAGTGCCTTTTAAGGATAGTTTAAAATATTATCTTAATTGTTATTTATTGTTTGGTGCTTACCTAGAAAATCACAGGCTTGGCTCACAATATTCAATAGTCCAGGGTGCAGGAGTTGAACCTGCCTTGCACAAATTATGAGTTTGTTGCCTAAACCGCTCGGCCAACCCTGGGCATTTATTTTATTCTAGTAGTCCATTATATTAGTAATTCTGGTATCTTTGACAATATTTAGCCAAAAAAAATGCGATCGCATGAAAATAAGAATTAATTTATGGCTCACCATACTATTATTCCTGATGATGCTGATGGCTGGGGCAGCCAGTTCGTATATTGGCTACTTTATGGGCAGTCAGGCTCTTAAGGTAGTAACCCAACCAGACATCAATTCTCGTAATAATACTTTGAATCAAAAACCATTGGGGGGCAAACATAAAGGTCTTAAAATTATTAAAGAAGAGGACGTTCTGCGCCAAGTGTATAACTTAGTTAATAAGCGAAATAAATAATGACCCAGTCAGTTTATTGCGTCATAGAAGCTACTACTATTCGTTGTTTTGTTAGTTAATTGATGGCTGAACAAAATCTAGTGTTGACTTTTATTGGTGTTTTCTTCTTAATTGCGATAAATGCTTTTTTTGTTACCGCAGAGTTTTCGATTGTCTCGGTTCGCCGCTCTCGTGTTAGCCAACTAGTCAAAGATGGAGATATCCAAGCCCAAACTGTACAGTCTCTGCAAAGAAGCATAGATCGTCTTCTCTCTACGACTCAATTGGGTATTACCCTTTCAAGTTTGGCTTTGGGTTGGGTAGGAGAAAAAACCATGGCAATGTCAATGCTGACGCTGATTCAAAGTCTTAAGCTACCTGCTTACCTGTCTGAGACAATCGCCCACTCTCTTGCTGTTCCTGTTTCGTTTATTACCTTGGCATATCTCCAGATTGTTTTGGGAGAACTTTGTCCAAAATCGGTAGCTTTGATGTATCCTGAAAAGCTAGCACGGTTTTTTGGACCACCGAGCCTGGTAATTGCCCGCATTTTTCGTCCCTTTGTTGCCATTCTAAATTTATCAACTCGGATACTGCTTAAATTGATTGGAGTTGAGTATAGCGGAGAGGGCTGGTATGAAAAAGTTACCTCAGAGGAATTACAGCTAATTATTGCGACAGAAAGAGAATCGATTGGCTTAGAAGCAGAGCAAAGAAAACTGCTAAAAAATGTCTTTGAGTTTCGTGATGATACCGCCGAAGAAGTAATGATTCCTCGAACAGATATCAAATTTCTCTCTTTAGACACTACTTTTGGCGAGTTTTTACAAACCATCGTGGAGTTTGGTTACTCAGGCTACCCTGTTATCGGGGAATCTTTAGATGATATTCGAGGAATTATCCACTATAAAAAATTATCTGAACCTTTAGCTAGGGGAGAACTTGACCACGACTCAACTTTAGAGTCTTGGCTTGAACCTGTAGGATTTATTCCTGAATCGACATCTCTCAATGAATTGTTACCGTCAATGCAGCGATCGCAACAAAAGATAGTTATAGTTATTGATGAGTTTGGGGGGACATCTGGTTTAATTACCCTACATGATTTAATCAATGAGATTGTCGGTGACGCAGAGAATGATCCAGAACCTAGAGTCGAAGCAATTCAACAGCTAGATGAAAATACTTTTTTGGTTTCGGCACAAATGAACTTAGAAGAGGTCAATGAACAACTAGAGTTAACTCTTCCCTTAGCTAACGAATACAACACTTTAGGTGGTTTTTTGTTGGAGCAGTGGCAAAAAATACCTTGCCAAGGAGAAAAACTGCAATATGAAGACCTTGGCTTCACAGTTACTTTAGCTGATAACCACCGTTTACACCAAATATTGATTCACCGTTAAATTGATCAACGACAATAAATAACTGATCAATTAGATTGTTGACCCAAGGGTTTATAACAGACGTGAAGAAATAAAAAATCACTGTTCATTGTTCATTGTTCATTGTTCATTGTTCATTGTTCATTGTTCATTGTTCATTGCTCACTGCTGAATTATAAAGTTTGCCATTGGGCATAGTGGCTCCAGTTAAAACTGCATCTTCTAAATTGACTCCCGTCAGGTTAGCTTGATAC
>JBCCDL010000531.1:0-4758 GCA_039030815.1 Cyanobacteria bacterium P01_A01_bin.83
AGTTTTTGCTCTAAGTAGGGCTTGAGCATTTGACCCCACTGGGAGAATTGAGTGAAGATCAATGAGCGATCGCCTTCATCGAGAATTTCTTCTAGCATCTCTTCTAGGCGCAGTAATTTACCAGAGCGATCGCTAAAGTCTGGGGTGTTAACTGCGGCTTGGTTATCCTGTTCTTTATCTAATAATTCAGGATGGTTGCAAAGCTGTTTGAGACGTACTAAGAGCGTCAGAATCAAGCCACGACGTTTAATGCCCTCAGAATCTTCAATCTCGGCTAAAGAATTGTCGACTAACTGTTGATATAGTTCTGCTTGTTCTGCTGATAGCCCACAGAAAACATTCATTTCCTGCTTATCAGGCAGATCTTGAATAATATTTTGATCCGTTTTGAGGCGGCGTAAAATAAAGGGTTGAGTCAAAGAACGTAAAATATTTAATGATTCGCGATCGCCATATTTTTCGATCGGTGCGGCAAATCTTTTTTGGAAAAAGTTACGATTGCCTAAAAAGCCAGGATTGAGAAAGTCTAAGATCGACCAGAGTTCGGTGAGACGATTTTCCACAGGAGTACCTGTCAGGGCAATGCGAAAGCCCGCGGGAATCTCTCTCACGGCTTGAGACTGCTTGGATGAAGGATTTTTGATATTTTGCGCTTCATCAAGGACAATTCCCTGCCAATCAATAGCTGAGAGGGTTTTAAAATCGCGATGCACTAAAGAATAGCTGGTAATTATTAGCTGTTTTCCTTTTATTGTTTTGGCAAAAGTTTTGCCCTGTTCGCGCTTTTCGCCATGATGGATCATTGTTTTTAATTTGGGAGCAAATTTTCTCACTTCCCGTTCCCAGTTATTGATCACCGATGTGGGACAAACTAAAAGTGTCGGCAACTTTAACAGCTTTTGTTGCTTGAGATTGAGTAAGAAGCCAATTAGTTGGACTGTGTTATGGCAAATAATATTGTTAGCTACAAAATTATGATGTAATGGTATTTCAAAGTCATATACCCAACCCTCATAATTTATGGCTTTAATTGATTTAATCTGACAATAGAATACTTCCTGATCTAATAAAGTTGGCAATTGCTGCCTTTTACTGACCAAATCTTGCTGATCTAACTGTTGATAAGCAGCTAAGGTTTTCTGAGTCCATTTGGAAGGCTTTTTTTGGCGATAACTGGCTTCAGCTTGTCCTGAAATTACCCCATCAAGACAATTCACCACTTTAGTCAGACTGCGAGTAGAAAATTCTTGTGAACCATCTATATAAACCGTATTATGCATCCCCAAATGGCGAATCGGTAACTTAGTTTTTGCTACTACTTCAGCTACTAATTCAGAAGCAGGAATTCCTTCTACGTTAGTATTATTAGATTTATTACAAATTTGTTCTAATTTATTTTGCTTGGCTAAATCGTTGAATCCAACTTCCTCTAAAAATATTCTCGCGGCGTTTCCTCCTATCAAACCGAAGTAGTAATCTCGAAAAATTCCTTTACCATTGGTAGCTCTTTTTGATCTTTTTGCAATTCGTAACCAGATACCAAAACGCCTTAATAAAACTGATAATTGCTCAATCAAGTGTGGAGAAGCTGTACTTATTTCAACATTGCCTGTACTAACACTGACTGAACCTTCTGCATCAAAATAGTTACTTAGAAAAATTTGTGCGGTAGGCAAATTAGCATGCATGATAAAAGTTGGAATTGATTTATCACAAGATTTCTTACCCCACTGATATCCTCTATTTACTAAAAACTCTCGATACTCTTTACTGTTAATCCCCAAATAACTAGTTCGTTCTTGATCTGGGACTCGAATTTTCGCACCATGAATATCAAATTGATATCTATTAGCCAGCTTAACGATAGTTTGATGCAAATTCTCTAGGACACCAATTGATTTTTGAAATATGTTGACTGTAGCCCGTTGCTTATTTTCCCAACCTTCAGCAATTTGCCACGCCAAAAATTTGGTTAAATCAGCATCTGCTTGACAATTATTGCCATAAATTGCACTAGGTACACAGACATAATCTCCTACATGCAAATTATTTTTCCAACCACCACTAGTTAATAATTTGTGACGTTTAGTAATAGTAATACTGGTACCGTCTTCCAAATTGACTTGATAGACTGTCTCCTGAATCTTTTGACGATATAAATTACCGATTTCGGCTAGAACTATTGCGCCAGTTGACTCATCAAGAGAATTGACCTCTAACTTTTGTTGCGGCTTACTCCAATAGCCTTCTCCGTCAAACTTAGTAGCCTGAGAATATTCTTGCCAAATTTCTGCGGCTGTTTTAATAACGCCATTGACCTGTAGCTTTGTATCAGGCAAAACACACTTTCCTAAACCCATATCGTCTGCTAAACAGGCACCCAAGCCCCAGGTTTCCAAGAAAGATAACCAGCCTACACCTTTAGCTTGGTAGGGGCGTAATTCTCCCTGAAAATCTTTGATTTGGGCTATTGGTTCAACCGATTTATCATCAGATAAATTATCTAATAAACCTGCTAAGACTCCTGTGGGTTCAAATTTGACCACGGGTAATTTTGCCAGAGTTTTGGTGTCTCCCGTAGACAACCGCAGAGCATCTTCTACGGATAAATCTAGCTGATCGTTGGACTGATCCAATACCGCTTGCGCCGCCCTGACATCCGCTGGCTGAAGAGCAATCCACTGTCCATCAATCTCGACAATCGGCGACTTTTGCGCTAGTAGCTTTTTGAAGTCTCGTTTAGACACCGTGCGATCGCCTACGGCAATTTCTAGTTTATACTTGAGCATACTGTGCAGACTTAAACGTTCCCCTTTCTTCTGAGGGACACTGGCGGTCATTTTGATGCCTAAGCGCTGTTCACTATTGTCTGAGGTTAACCCAGAGGGGACAATAACCCCCAGACCATTATCCCGTAACTGCCAGGCGATCGCCCGAATAAATTCATAAACCTGAATCGGATTGAGCTTACAGCTTACTGGCTGACTACGTTTCAAACTAGCTCTAATTGGCTCATAGATGCGTGTTGCCAAACCCAAACCTTTTAAGAGAGTTTCTTGGGGATTTTCAATCGTGCGATCGCCAATAGTCAAAAATTCGGCTCCGCAACGCCACACTGATGGCGCATCTACCACAAAGTCAGCATTGTCTAAAGCCTGGAGATAATAATTAAGTGACCAGTCGGGCTGTTCTTCATTCTCAACCGTTCTCGTAGGCGGAGTCAGGACAAAACAGACTCGGTAACGATTAGAACCAAGATTACTCTGACGATTTACTAAGTATTCACTAATAGGTAGAGTCCAGCTATATGCCGCATTGACTAAACGATTCGCCGTTTGCGGATTAGCATCGATTTCTGGCTCTCCCGAGAGCGATCGCAACCAGGGTTCAACTGTAAGGTCTTTGAAACTATTGGCATTATATTCGATCCAACTGCGTAGGCGGGCATCGAGGAGCAAAGATAAGGAGCGTAATAATAATTCTTCGTCGGTGGTGTCTAATTCTGATTCTTCTGCATCCAGATAAGCTAAACAGGCTTCAGGCAATGCCAAGGTGAATTTTGCCAGACGAATCAGATCAACCTCACTATCAATCAAAGGCTGCCAGATACTTTTATAACTTGTTTTACGGGACTTATGGACTTCAATTCCTGGTAAAAACTTCTGTCTCACAATCAGATCCAAAGCCCAGCGATATATGTGCGACCAGTAGCGGATATCACCTGCAAGATAATCAGTATCTGACTTTAATGAGGAGAGAGATAATATCTGCAATAGCTCAATCGTTTCAGTTGGGTTCAGCTTAAATCCCTCAACTTCCCATAAATATAAATCTAATTTTGCCTCTTCTTTAACCACATTGCCCGCAAACACAGGTCGCACCTTTTTGTTTTCTGCTGTCCCTGTGACAATAGTTGGCATTCCTACCAACTGAGTTTGCCATCTGCTTTTATCTAATAAATCAGCAACGTCTAATTCATGGCGCCCAAACAAATCTAATAATTCAGAGCGTGACACTTTGAACGGATGAATAAAATCTCCCGATTTATTGAGGGTAAAAGCTTCATTAACTAGCGAGCGCCAAGCTTGTCCCCAAACAAAAAAATAGTCTTTTCCTGAATTAACGATCCAACTGCCGTGAATAATTGACATAATTATCTTGATTCAAAATGATTAAACTTCTCTCACCAAAAGTGCCGAAGCCCTGTGGTTCTACAAGGGGCTTCGGCGAGAATTTATGCCCCCCTTTACCAGCCCCCGTAGCAGGGTTGCTCACCCGCTGGATGAAATAAAGTTATCTACTGATTGCTATTGATCATTAAAGAAGCGATAAGATTACATTTTATCTTATGCTTACCTAGGCTTATAGCAAGTTAACTTTTTCTTCTTTTTTGTTGTGAAGGGCTGGTGAGCCAAGACTTACATTTTCTGATCGCTTATCTATCGCTAAAGCCCCAAACAAAAACTGTCTTTATCTAAACGTATTTTATCTGCTAGAGAAGAAACTCAATAAAGTGTTACTTTAATTTAGCAAGTTTACATCATTCCATCTCAATCATCATAGTTCTCTTGAAAAAACGTAATTATCGAGAGCGTTGTTTACTGAAGAAAGCTCATTTGCCACAATCTCAAACAAGTTAGGTAAAAAAAATTAAACAAAAGTATAGCCCAAAACCGAGCCAGGAAAACCATGATAATTTCTAATCAATGCATATCAAAGAATTAACGTAGGCGATACTGCTATGAAATCTGAGCCCAG
>JBCCDL010000532.1:0-4758 GCA_039030815.1 Cyanobacteria bacterium P01_A01_bin.83
AGGGCTTCATTACAGTAGATGACCCAAGTTCAAATCATATTAGATATTTGCAAGAATTTCTAAATCTATCTTACTGTTAGATTTTTAAGTCAAACTAACAAACATGAACCGCGTCCACATTGAGGACAGGAGTTTTAAAATTAAAAGATAGATTCCTGAAAACCTTTCCCCTTTAACCTTTACCCTTTCCCCAAACCTTTACGAAAACTATGGGTTTCAAACTAGACGCGGTTTAGGTAATGATTTTTCTGATTTTAAATTTCATCAAAAGCCCTTTCGATTAATCTTCGTGCTATCGTTTGAGTCCCAGTATGCTCATAATAGTTGGTGGATAAATCAATAAAAGCAGCCGCATAGTCTAGTTTGCTATCAGAAAACTCTAAAAACCCCTGCAAATTATTCATCACCTTTTCAGGAGATAAATTTTTGTTACTGACAAAATTTGCCATCCAGCCTTTAGCAGAATCAAAACTTTCTGCTATAAAATCTAACTTTCCTCCAGCATTACCCCCAGGAATTGATTCAGACACACCATTAAAGGTGGAGTTTGATTCCAAGTCTTGAGGACTGATTCCACTCAAGGTTGATTGAACCTTAAGCAAAAAATCAGGACCAAGGGGGACCAAGCCATCAACACAGACTAGTGTCGCGATCCGCATCAAAGATTCACCACTGTAATCACCTAAGGCACCGACAAAATCTCTGATGCTATCACCAGGAATACCGTTTATTTTACAAAAAGCAACTAACTCAACGACCAGCTTGAGAGATAAATCGATCGCCTGAGCCTTATCAGGATTTGGTGTAACTCTACTTAGTAAACTACCTATTAAAGGAATCTTGTTACCAACCTTATTTGCTAAAGCAGCTGAACCCAGAGCTTTATCAGCACGATCTACAGTTTTATAAAGCCACATGGCACGACGATATCCCTGAGATTTATCATTGTAGAGCCAGACAGCGCGATCGCCAATTTGCTGAATTAATTCTTCATCAGTTTCTCCCGTTACTTTACGAATTGTCTCAACAAAGCCCACTGTATTTGACCATTCTCCTGGCACAATAGAATCGAGGGACTGCAACATCATGGTTGTGAGATTGCTTTCGGGCAGATTGTCTACCAGTTCAAAAATTGATTCACTCATTACTTGCTCCTGAAATTTACAGTTATTTATTTAATGATTTAAATCTACACAATGCTAATTCAGTTTCGACAACCCTCTAAGGTCAAACTGACCGAGCCATTTTTCGCGTTCAGCCGAATCAAAGGAATTATCTTTGGAGCGAATTTTAACTTGATAGCGATCATTTACTAATACTGCTGTACCTGATTTCCCCTGGCTAACGGCGGGATAACCATTGATTTGACTACTACTATCTTGAAATTTTGCCACTGTACTAGAATTATTGATCACATCGGAGATTGAGAGAATCGCTATTTCCTTGCCGTCTTTGGTTAGCTTGGCTTGAGCATAGCCTTGTTTCTCTTGGGAATAGACTCGCTCATATCCATCGCCACTACTAGGGAAGTAACGGTTGAAAGCGCCACCTGATTGAGAGTCATCAACTACGGCAGTTGCACCTTTGCTAGTACTTGCTTGTTGAGCATCATCAAAACGGGATGAAGTCTGCTGTGAACAAGATGCTAAAAGTAAGCATCCAGTTAGAAAAAAGGTTACTAAAAACTTGCGAATACTGATCATTTTCAACTCTCGGCTTCTTTGCTATCTAAAATTATCATCAGTCTTTTAGCTAACCATTCAAATTGAATGTATCAAATCTTCATTTTTTGCTGAAAATCATTTAATTCCTATTAAGACAAAGAAATAGTTCAAATCTAGCAATAACTATTAACCAGCAAGTTATCTAGATTGTAAATGCGCTAAAATACAATGATGTTCAGACTGCGATCGCCATATTTTATATTGTTTGGCAATCAATAGCTAACCCAAATTGAAAAGCGATATATTCTAGAGCTGATAATTTTAGGCTTAAGCTATTGCGGGGAATTAGTTGTCAAGTCAATCCTAAAAAAATAGTAACCAATATGCTACAAACTGTTAATTTATTAAAAGGCTATTGCCAACACTTTTAACTATACTAAAATAATCAGTTATATAAAAATAAATTCTGCCAAATATATAGTTTAAAATAATATGCGCGATCGCATAATTGACTGGCTAGGTGAAAATGTTTCTCGCCATCGTTTAAAGCACATACTGGGGGTTGAGGAACTTTGTATTACTCTAGCTCAGCATCACCAACTAAATGAGCAACAGGCGGCTCAAGCTGGTTTAATGCACGATTTAGCCAAGTTTTTCACCCCAGCTAAACTGCTGCAACTAGCAACATCAGCCAAAATTCCCATAGATGAAATTTGTTGGCATCAGCCTCATCTACTCCATGCTGACGTGAGTGCTTTAGTAGCACAGCAAGAATTTGGTGTTGAAGATCCTGAAATTTTAGCGGCAATTAGAAATCATACATTGGGGACACCGCAGATGAGTAAATTAAGTTGCGTCGTGTTTATAGCCGATGTACTAGAACCAAATCGGGGTGATAATAAAAGATTAGCAGCGATGCGGGCAGTAGCACCAAAAAATCTTTACAAATGTGTACAGCAGACTAGTGATTATTCATTAAAATATTTATTAGATAAGCAAAAAATTATTCATCCTCGCACTGTTCTAACTAGAAACTGGGCTTTGACCGTGAGAGAGGGCGACGGCTAGTCGCCATCTCTAATCACGGTGTTGAACAAAACGCTAGATCGCTCTCGTGATGCTAAGTAAGCCTTACCTATAAATAAACTCGATTGATTAACCTATCCTAAATTCCAACACAATTCTAAAATCATATTTGCATGAGTAAATCATCAGAACAAGCAATTGCCACTCCTAACCAACACGATCAACAATTAAATCTTGATAGTCAGCAACTAGCTTTACAGATTGCTACGGCTGCCGAAGATAAAAAAGCCCATGATATTGTCTTGTTGAAAGTTACTGAGGTGTCATACTTGGCTGATTATTTTGTAATAGTTACAGGATACTCCCGTACTCAACTAAATGCGATCGCCGAATCCATTGAAGAACGGTTAGAAACCAAGTATAATCTTCATCCAGTGAGGGTTTCAGGTAAAAAAGAAGGAGATTGGATTGTACAGGATTATGGTGAAGTGATTGTTCATTCTTTTCTTCCCGAAGCGAGAGAATATTATAATCTAGAAGCATTTTGGGGACATGCCGAACGCATTGAATTTATTTCCCAGCCTAGTTAATATCACCCTTTTTACATGAATAAATCGACCTTAAACTTTTGTCCTGTTCCCCAAGAACAACAGCCTATCTATGAATATGAGCAACTCAAAGAATCCTGGCTGTTTAACTGGGGAATATTAGCCACGGGTAAGTATGTTCGTAAAATCATCTGGGTCAGCTTTTGGAGTCTGTTGATTGTGGCACCACTTTCAATGTCCATCTATACTCCGATTAAAAATCCTTGGGAGTTAGTTTTATCATCTATTATTGGCGTGGCATTACTGACAGGGTTATTTCTCTCCAGAATTTATCTAGGATGGCAGTACGTTAAAAATCGTCTCAAGAGCGATCGCATTTTTTACGAAGAGTCAGGCTGGTATGATGGGCAAACCTGGCTTAAGCCTAGCACCATGTTAAATCGCGATCGTCTAATTGTTAGTTATGAAATTGAGCCAATCATGGCAAGATTACAGAAAACTTATGGCTTAATTGTGCTAATCGTAGCTAGCTGTAGTTTAATTTGGTTAGTTAAGGCTTAGAAAACATGATTACTACTAATTTTTTAACGGTTGAATTATTGGATGAATAGAGGAAAAAGAGTTCACACGCCGTCTTTAGAGGTTCATCTACTGCGATCAGGAATTTTAGAATCTACTCACCAGGTAGAGGCGACAGTCTGCGATAGTCGAGGTCGAGTTCTGTTGATGGCTGGAAATGCGGGAGCCTCGGCTTTTATTCGCTCAGCTTTAAAGCCTTTTCAAGCATTAGCAGTGACTAGTACTGGTACACTACAGAAATACAATCTTAGCGATCGAGATTTGGCGATTATATGTAGTTCTCATCAAGGTACTATTGAGCAAGCTAGACAAGCATTTAATATTTTATGGCGTGCCGATGTTGATCCTGAAGCCTTACAATGTCCAATACCATTAGGCAAGACTAATCGTTTGGAACATAACTGTTCTGGAAAACATGCAGGAATTTTAGCTGTATGTCAAAATCTGGACTTGCCCCTACACAAATACACTAAGCACTCTCACCCAGTTCAGCAATTAATTCTGGGCAAAGTTTCCGAATTGCTAGGAATGCCTGGAGCTGAGCTAATTGGAGCCCAGGATGATTGCGGCATGCCAACCTATTTAATGCAGCTACAGCAGATGGCACATCTTTATGCACAGTTAGCAGCAGGCAACAATCTGGATTTAGAGCGTATCGCTAGAGCGATGACTTATCATCCCCGTATGATTGCAGCAGAAGGTGCTTTTGATACCGAATTGATGGGTCTGAGTGAAGGGGAACTAGTCAGCAAATCTGGGGCTGAAGGAATACAGTGTGTGGGTCGAGTAGGGGAAGGTATGGGCTTAGCGATTAAAGTTAAAGATGGCGCTAAACGAGCCAAGTATGCCACCGCAATCCACCTCTTGAAGCAAATGGGCTGGATTACACCTGCTATTGCTGAAGTGCTGTCAGATAAGTTTGTACAGCTAAGTGATTTTAA
>JBCCDL010000533.1:0-4756 GCA_039030815.1 Cyanobacteria bacterium P01_A01_bin.83
AGAGCTTTGAAAAAAGGTTTATCAAAAATTAACTTAGAAACTCTCAAGGAAGTAGCAAGAGAGTATAAGTAATGGAGGTGCAAGAGATTCAACCTTGGTGGTTTTTAGTTGAGCCACTAGAGGGAGAGAGCATAAGTCATTATTTGGGTAGATTCAGAATTTGCAGTATTTTTCAAATATTTCATGTTGCATTGCTTGATGCGATCGCCTTGAAAGTTACTGTTAAGGAGCTGACGGAGGGACAACCTCTAAAATTTATACACAACCAGAAAATTTTCAGAATAAGGACGCTCACATGGGGCGAAGGCGCTGAGTCGGAAGGACTTGCTTGGCAACCGCCCCCGTATACTCACAGACGGCTAGAAGTTTTGAGGAAACCTCACCGCGCCCTTAGAACTAAGCGCCTTTGTGCGGTGATTTCGTCAATGTTGAGTGTTGAGTGTTGACTGTTGCCTAATACTAAGATGAATTTTTTGCTCTGAATCTCGTCGAATAACACCTTCAAAATTATTGAGCTGAAAATCAAGGCGATCGCTAGTGTTAAAATATACCTGATTAATGTAATGTTCTACATTTGCTGAATAATCTGTTCTCAAAAGTTGTTTAGCCTTACCATAAATAGTCTTTAGCTCGACTGAATCGGCAAAAACTATTTTTACTTGATCAACTTGCTGAGTTTTCTGGTCAGTTAGATAAGCCAAATCAACGTTAGGAATGAAATTCTGATAAAGAAGTAAATTAGTTACTTGTTGATCTTCTTGAATATTCTGGGTTGGTGTACCTAAAGTCCTAATTATTTCTCTTTGAGAAAGACTCTGAGAAAAGGCTGGTATTTGGTTAGCAGTTATTGCTTGAACATCTGCTGATGACTCAACCTCTGAATTTATTTTGTTATCTTGAGAATCACTAATTAGTTTGACTAAACTTGACTGTGAAAATTCCATCGAATCAAACTGTAAGAACATAAAAGTAATTCCTAATACACTCAAGCCAGAGAACAAAAGAGCAGCGATAATTTTGAGGTCTGAAGCCAAATAACTGTGAGGTGAGAGATTTACTGGCTCAACTTGAGGCATAGAAATACTCACAGGTCGTGAATTAAGGCTATTGAGCATTTGGGTGGCGTTGGTAAAGCGTAACTGCATGTTAGTACAGATAGCGCGGTCAATTACTCTTGCCAAATGAATATCTAGCTGGGGCATGGCTTGGTGCCATAACAGTCGCTTTGATTGAGAATCAAAGGGCAATTGAGCAGGGGTTTTGCCTGTTAATAAATAAATAGCGGTTAAACCTAAACTGTAAAGGTCGCTGGAAAAAAGCGATTTGCCGTCTTCTTGTTCTGGAGGACGATACTGATATCCTTCTGCCAATACCAAATTAGGTTGCTTAGGCTGATTAATTGATGAGAGTGGGCGTAGTTGACCGTCTAACTTCTGAGGTTGACTGCTAAGTGATTTTAGTTCCTTAACTCCACCAAAGTAAATTGGTACTGGGAGATAACCTTTTAATAATGGACGTAAGATAATGCTACTAGGAGTCAACTGCCGATAAACAATATCATAGCTGTGAATATATTCTAAACAGGCTAAAATGCTTCTCAGGATTTGCTCAACTTCTACTGGGGATAATACTCCTTGCTGTTGGACTTTTTGCTTTAAGGTTAAGCCATCAATCCATTCTCGAACTATAAAAAAATCCTCTCCATCCATAAAATATTCATATAGGCGAGGAATTTGGGAATTTTTGCCCCTTAGCCTTTGGAGTACGCTAGCCTCCTGATAGAATAAGCGTTGAATTTCAGTTACTTGAGAGTTTCCTAGTATGGGGCGAAATTTCTTAATGATATAGCGGCGACGGATAAACCATCTTTGATCTTTAGCTAGAAAAGTTTCGCTAAAAGAATTTTGACCGAGAGTTTGTAAAACAAAATACTTATTTTTAATTGATTTACCTTTCATTAAGGTACGACATAAATTGATGCGTAAGTTCTATGTTTATATAATTATTAATTTACTAAAATAAGCAGAAAAAATCTATAACATAGCATACATAATTAAAATTAACGCTATATTTGATAACAATAAGTAACTTAACTATCTAGTAACTAAGATTCGATAGCCAGCATCATAATATTCTTGCTCTAAAAGATGTCCGTATTTTTGATGCCAGATCCCATGATCAATATCACTCTTCAATTTCTTTAAGCCTGAGTTCAGTTCATTGGCAGACATTTTGGCAAACGTTGAGATACCGTGACGAACTTGAGAATCCAAATAAATTTCTGGTCGACACCAGCCAGATGCAGCAAACAAATCGCTTAAATCAGTAGGTAATAAAAAAGGAATGATGTCTACTGTGTGATGAGTAATATTATTAATTATCTGAGCTAATTCTTGAGTACTGGGAAAAGTATTAAGAGTATCATTTATGAAACCAGGAAAATACTCCGTCAGCCAGAAATCAGGAATTTTACTTTGTTCAAAAGCGAATATAACTATCTTACCTGTGCGAGAAATACGGTTAATTTCTGCAATTGCCAGGTTGATCTCATCAAAATGATGCAGTGCTAACATTATCAATACCCCATCCACTGCATTATCGGGTAAGGGAATTTGTTCTGCTACGGCAGTAATCCAGCGAATTAGAGGATGATGCTGTCGCTGGCTTTGCATTACTTGAGAAGGTTCAATTGCTATTACCTGATATTCTAAATTAGCTATGGTATAACTATAATTTCCTGTTCCTGCACCAACATCGGCAATTGTACTGCCCCTCGGCAAGTTTAAAAGGTTAACTAACTGTTCTACAATTCTATAGTCTGGTTTGCGAGTTGAGTTATAATTGCCGCCAATTGAATCATATAGTGTCATCACTGCTTCAAAATGTGATTACATTAACAACAAGTCTCATCAAACTGCTCTAATTAAGATGTTAGTAGATATTTGTCCTATGCTAATATTTGATGTCTGAGATTATGCATTTTGCAATTTATCATTAAAAGTATTGGCTTTTGGTAATGATGCCCCTTCTTCCTTTGAGGAATTAATCATTAAATTTAATACTTCCTTAGCGTTACGTAGTGCCTCCTCATAAGTATCACCATAAGTATGGCAAAGTTCTCCCCACTCTGGCAAAGTAACTACAAAACAGTTATCTTTTTTCGACCACTGAATCACCATGCTATAGTTTAACATTTTAAATATTACTCCCTAGAACTTACAAAAGTGAATAGTTGAGGTTGGTTCAACTGATTATATAAAACAAAGATATTTACTTAATTGGGCTTAGATAAAAGCTACTGGTATTTTATTAATGTCTATACAATCTTAAATAAGGTTTGCCAAAACGTCATCTACCTTAGAGACTGTTTCGGGATAAAAGATTAAGGTAAGAAGGTAAGGAAACAGGGGGAAGGGGAGCTGACAAAGGTAGACTTTTTACATTTGAGCCTGAAATCAAGAAAAGAGAGACAAGGAAGACAAGGAAGACAAAGAGACAAGAGAGCAAAAACTGATTATTTCGTGACCATGATAGTAGTCACTCACTGCTTTGTTAAAAACCTACTATGAGTGAGGAAGGGGAGACGGGGAGATAGGATAGGTTGTTTATACTCTCTATTTCTTACTCATTACTCATTACTCGACATGCTTTACAGTTTAATGTTTACTTTACAATCATACTCTTAGATAATTTGATTTAATCAAAAATACTATAATTAATTTGCCTTATCTATCGTCTCTTGATCGTTTGGTGTTCAAAGTCTACCTAAGCTCTTCAAAAAACTTTACCATTTTCATTTTTCAATATTTTAGTTTTTACATCTTTAATATCATAGATAATTGGCAATGCTTAGACCATAAACAAAATAACTAGCCATGAGAAACATAGGATTGAAATCGAGAGATTTTTGAGCATCTTCCCAAAATTATACCAACTTCAAATTTATTATTTATAAAAAAATTATATTTAGTAATATAAAACTATAAAATAGTTTAAAGTAAAAAATTATCCGAGCAAGACTTTACAATGCAGACAGAGGATTAAGCCAGGTGATTAACTCACGGCTCAAGTTTTGTAAATTACTAGTCATACCTTGATTAAACCACTGTCCGATCGCATCAATTGGTGTGAAAAAATCTCCAGTTTGCCACTGTACTTTTTGATTTAAAGGAGTTAAGTGATTCCCTGTTAAAGTACGTAAGGTCACCAAATTAGGATAGCGAGTTTGTAAGACGCTGTTAAGCTGAAGAGACTGATCTAAATCATCTTGAGTAAATTTAAGCAATAAATTACGACGTACGCCATAGTGTTCGGCAATTAATGTTTCTGTCTCTGGAGGGGAGGGAGTAAACTCGACATTGAGCATCGGAGTAAGATTAAACTGCTCCATAAAGGGAACTGCTTTACTGGCAGGATAATTATTAAAAGAAATCAAAATATTTCCTGCTCGTTCCACATCATATAAGCTGCCAATTAAAAGATGTAATTTACATCCCATACTATGTCCTACGCCATAAATCGGTAGATATCCTCGGCTCAATTTATTTGTTCTTTGTAACCTAGAAATTACAGTTTCCAAACGATTTAAAACTTCTCGGGCGATCGCAAAATGGTCAAATGTATTTAAAAAGGGGGTAGCAATAATGAGAAAACCAGCTTGAGATAGTTGTTCTAAAATTGAGCGATAGGATACTTGAGGGGCAGTGGCAACAAATGCTCCACCAAGAAAATGAATAATTCCTTTGGTTTCTTTACT
>JBCCDL010000534.1:0-4739 GCA_039030815.1 Cyanobacteria bacterium P01_A01_bin.83
AAATACGGTGGGGCGCACCGAAATCAACGACTCTGGAGAGAATGACCTCTGCTTAACACAGGAAACTGTTTCAGGTAAGTCGGCTCGTCGAAAGAGTAAGCTACTAAAGTGATTTAGTGAATCCCCTTCTCTTTTAGGGAGTGGAGAACGTCAAACCACAATTGAGATATTCAGACATTTTATTAAGATCAGGGTTTTCACGGCATAGTTGTTCCAAAGCGCGGTCACTAATTAAGTCGGTCAGAGAGACCCCGCCTTAAAAACAAATGCCCATAGTTGAGGACGTTGCCTGTGGGTCACATGCGAGCAAGCCCTTTGTCGCAGGCTTTATCATCCGTCAACCCATGTCGGGGCTGATATCACGACTTCGTAAATTTTTAGCTAAATTTCAGAGATTAACCAGGAACATATCCGAGGGAAATCAATTCCCAATAGATAGTAATCTTTTCGATAATTGTAATTATTATTAATGATGTTAAAAGCTGAGAGGGCTGTGACTCAAGTAAATAAACTATACGTTCGTATATTAAGTAGTAGCATGTTAGCGTTAATGAGCATAATGGCAGGTTTAATTCCTGAATTATCAGTGCGATCGCCTAATGCTAGCCAAAATCCCCTATTAAATCTTGTTTTTGCCCAAAATGCTCAGGCTCAAGAATTTACCCCAGAAGAAACTAAAAATTATGCCAGAGCGGGTTATGAAGTTGAACTACTGAGAAGAGAAGCCTATCAACAAATCAAAAATTTGATTGATGAACCTCCACCAAATATTGTGTGCGATCAGCCAGCAACCTTGAGTAATCTTAACCCCGAAGTTAGGGCAATTGCCAACAACTATTGCAATCAATCTCTGCAAATTGTGCAGCAAAACAATTTGACTATCAATCGCTTTAATGAGTTAAAAACTCACTATGACCGTCATGATAGTTTTTATCAGCAGGTACAGGACATTTTGCTAAAGTTACAAAACTAATTTGGCTCTGATTTACTAAATTTACTAAATGACCTTAACTTTTTCACCGCCACCTCCTGGCGGTTTACCGATGACTCGAAATGCCAGAGGTTGAAGTTAAGGTCGTAAATATATATGTAGACAGTATGAACTACTCCTACCTACTTCGTTGAGGTAGGAGTTTCTAGAACATCCTCTCTCAATTTTTCAGTCCCAGGTCTTATTCTGGTTCGGAATTTCCCGTCTCACAGGCTTCTGCCTCCAAATAGCAAGCTATTTATTGGTCTTACGATGCCTCCACAGGCAGCAACGACAGCACCATTCGTTGACTAGATATTACATCTAGATTTTTATTTGATTGTTTTTTATTGGGCTACATTAGGGTTTGAACTATTTTTGTATCATTGACCCGAACGTCTTTCTCAGACTAAGGTAGAGAGCGAATCCCATTTCACACTTCTAAGTAACTCAATAGCATTGATAGCCTAGCGATTGAGCAACAACAGAATAATACTACAAAATGAATAATGAATCAACAAAGTTTGATTAACGCTTCATACCTCGCGGGGCTATCCATCCCACAGCCTACTTCGTTGAGGCTGGGGAATTACGCCCATTTTGTTAAATGGAGCCGAGCAGAGTCGAACTGCTGTCCAGATCAGCTATTAACTTGCCCATTCATTCACAGGTTTAGCTCTGTTTACCCGTAGAGCAGGGGTCATCAATTATCCCTGATGGCAGGATTCTTTGATAAAGTCTTTTCCTAATGGTCTACCAAAGAAAACCAGAAGGAGCATCCGTTGGGGTTTTGTCTCTAATCCTTAACGGAGTCAAACTAGAGACGAGCAAATCTAAAGTTTTTTAGATTTATGCAGTTACTGCACAGCGCTCAAATTTTACGATGTTGTTTGCATCTATATTTAATGTGAGTCTGATTAACGAGAGGATACTCAATCTCGACCTGAATCACGAGTCAGCTTTGACTAACCTGTCGAAACCTTTACGGCCCCGCGATAAGAGAAGCCTTAAGCCTGAGCTTGATTGCTTCTAGTAGTTAAGCTTAATTGTATTGTAGCTAACTTCTGTTCCATTTCGCATCAACCAGAGAAAATTCATTTAAGTTATATCAATTTCAGTTAGACAGTTTAAATAAACTTCTTACTTGCAACCGCAACCGCTGTGTGCGCTCCTATGCCGCATGTAATGCTCGTTATGACAAAACCCTACACGTGGCAGAAAAGTATTGCGATCGCTCGTGTAAAATAATGCAAAAGCCATGTTTTAAAGGGATGAGGGATAAGTTATGAAGGATGAGGAATTTAATCCTTTTAAAAGGATGGCGAATAATAGGTTATATTAGTGCAAGTATATCAGAGATTAGGTAATGCAATCATCTTGTTTACTTTTCAAATAAAACACTCATTTTATGCAAATACTGATATTATGTACGGTCATTTTGTCGGCAATAGTTGCAGTATTTCCTGCTATGGGAAGCTTCCTATACAAAAAAAATATTCAAGAAAGTTTTGATGAGTTTATTTATTCTTTTCTTGGTGGCTTATTAGGAGGATTTATAGGAACAACAATTAGTTTTATGATAGGACATATTTGCTATTCACTTGGTTTCTTTCAGCCCGATTTTGGATTTCCAGATTTGCGTATTGTATTGCTTTGGCTATTTGGTTTATGTATAGGAGTGCTTATTGGAGGAATTACAACTATTAAACCTATAATTAGATTTTGCTTAGACAATTAGTATCAATATTAATTTTAAAGATCGCTCTTACAAAGTAATGCAAAAGCAATGGTTAAAAAAAATAAGAGATTACGGATATGGAAATTAATCCTTTTAATAAAAATAATGAATAATGGGCTGGGTTAGCTCAGGTACATTAAGAATGAGGTAATACTCTCGCAATTATCTATAATTAGGCTGTAAATTTAATATAGACAAATACTTTATTGTTAACTAAAGCGTCAGTAGCAACTAGAAGTAGAGCTTTAAGTATTATAAATAATCCTGCTTCGTCGTAACTACATAGATCGACATCGTAATCAATTTTTGAATCTAACCAGGCTGTATGCATCATATCTTTATTGGCTATACGTTCAGTAGGTAGACAGTATAGGGGGTCAATTGCATTAAACAACTCATCGATAACAATTGTTAGAGAACGTATTACTGGTATTAATTCAATATCCTGAAGTACTGCTCCTTTTTCATCTTCTAATATATCCAACTCCAAAAAATCCAAAGGTTTTAAGTTACAACGATCTTTAACTGTTAATATATCGTAAAAATGACGACCATGTCTTCCAGTTAACTGAAACAATTTTTCTGGGGATTTATTATCACGAGCATTTTCAAATAATTGCCAAATACTGTTATTATCATTTATCCAATCTAAAATTGGTAATCTAATGTTTTCTCGATCTACTGCCATGAACAACATTGAAGTTATACTACCCATAGATTTAATTATTATAAAAGCTGTAAAAAGGTAACTATTATTTAAATTTCAAAATGATTGGCAAAAAAATATAAATATTTTAAATTATTTTTAAAATATGTTGCTAATATATGCTAAAGAATAGTTAGTTATAAATAAGCTACTGGTACTATCATCATTTTAATCGTAAGCGAATGATTCATAAGTTGGCTTTTTATAATTTAACTACGATTATAGAAATATTAGGCTCGAAAGTAAATTTCAAAAGCTGATAGCTGATAGCTGATAGCTGATAGCTAATTTAAAAAGTATTAACGAAAATCTAAAATTATAAAATTGAGTTTTAATTTAGATAGATATCAATCCGCTTGGAAAAACATCCAGAATAGTAAATTAAATCACCAGCGTCATCTGGTAGATCCAGTCTATTTATCGGTTTTTGATGCTATCCCCTCAACTAATACTAAACTTTGGCAACTAATAGATAGTGGTCTTAAAATACCCGCTGCTGCGATCGCTTTACAGCAAACCGCAGGCAAAGGTCAATGGGGGCATCGTTGGATTTCACCTCAAGGAGGTCTCTATCTTTCTGTAGGTCTAGATTTAGATTTAGAGCTAAATAAATATCCTCATTTAGTAATGGCAACTGCCTGGGGAATTACCACAATCTTAAGAAGTTATCAGCTACCAATAACTATTAAGTGGTCGAATGATTTGATTCTGGAACAGGGTAAGTTAGGTGGCATTAAAATTGAAACTAGAAATAAGCAGAATAAGCTTACCAAAGCTGTAATCGGAGTGGGAATTAATTGGCGTAATCCTGTTCCGAATCCTGGCATTAATTTAGAATCTTATTATCAAAAAAGAGACCTTAAACAAATAAATTTCCTAGAAGAATTAGCAGCAATTACTGCTTATGGAATCTTGTTGGGATATGAATATTATTTAGCGGCAGGCATTGAAAAACTACTAGATAAATATTTAACAATACTCAATAGTTTAGGTAAGCAAATTAACTTTAATGGTTCTTCTGGAGAAGTGATTGGCGTGACTACTGAAGGCAAATTAAAAGTGAAATTGCGATCGCCTGGAGCAAACACAACTATCTTACTGTCTCCTGGGCAAATTAGTCTCGGCTATGAGCAATGAGCAATGAGCAATGAACAATCAACAAATATAGCCGTTTTAATTTGAAAA
The DNA here is from genome assembly GCA_039030815.1 of Cyanobacteria bacterium P01_A01_bin.83. Classification (GTDB taxonomy): domain Bacteria; phylum Cyanobacteriota; class Cyanobacteriia; order Cyanobacteriales; family Xenococcaceae; genus Waterburya. Next base: position 4,600 of record JBCCDL010000534.1, read on the forward strand.
CTGACGCATCGATTCAATTAACTGTTCAAAATATGGTTCTAGCTGATCTTGTTGTTCTGGTTCAAATAGCTTGAGACTAAAAACCTGTAATTGCTCTAATCCCAAAACCATCGCATCTAAAGGTACTTGCAATTCTTGAT
>JBCCDL010000535.1:0-4733 GCA_039030815.1 Cyanobacteria bacterium P01_A01_bin.83
CCGTCTACATAGAAAGTCGCACCTGTGATATATTTCGCTTCATCTGATGCCAGGAATGCTACGATACCCGCTACGTCTTCTGGTTCTCCTAAGCGTCCGAGGGGAATATTTTGGGTAACTTTTTTTAGCTGTTCGGGGTTATTGAGTAAATTGTGGTTGATGGGTGTGGCGATCGCGCCTGGAGCAACATTATTAATCGTAATTCCCATCGAACCTAGTTCTACGGCTAAATTGCGAGTTATCATTTTTACTCCGCCTTTGGAAGCACAGTAAGCAGTAAAATGCGGGAAGGGTAATTCTTCGTGAACCGAACTAATATTAATAATTCTGCCAGGATTATCGGTTTCCCTAAAATGTTTGACTACCGCTTGAGTGGCAAAAAATACGGCTTTTAAATTAACGTTTAATACCAGATCGTAGTCAGCTTCGGTGACATCCCAAAAGTCAGCCCGTTTTTCCAACCCTGCATTGTTTACTAAGATATCTACCTTGCCAAAGCGATCGATGGTTTCCTGGACTAAATGATTAATTTGGTCTACTTTACTCAAATCTGCTTGCACTAACAAAGCTTCAGAACCGATTTGTTCGACTTTCTCTTTGGTTTGCTTTGCTTCATCAGCAGAAGAGCGATAATTGATGACAATCTTTGCCCCCTCTTTTGCCAAGCGATCGCACAACGCCTGACCGATACCACCGCTACCACCAGTTACAATTGCGACTTTATTGGCTAATTTCATGGTCTTTAACTATATTTATTACTAAAGCTTTTAAATCTGAAAAAACGGATTAGGCAATGTAGTATGAAACTAAAATTTACTCACCTTATATAGACGAATTCGCAGGTGCTAAGGGTAGACAAACCTGAAAACGGGTATTGCCTAGTTGAGAGAAACGGCGGATATCTCCTTGGTGCTGGTTGACGACAATACGATGAGCAATCTCCAAACCCAAACCAGTACCTTTGCCGACTTCTTTAGTGGTGAAAAACGGCTCAAAAATCCGAGGCTGAATTTCTAAGGGAATACCCGCTCCGTTATCGATGATTTCCACTTTTAAATAATCTTGTTGTCGGAAAGTTTTGATCCAGATCGTCCCTCCTTCACCCAAAGCATAGATCGCGTTATCGATTAGATTCGTCCAAACTTGATTGAGTTGACTACCATAAGCCGTTATTTTTGGTTTAGCCTGCCAGTCATCGAGCAGATCGGCGATCGCGGGATACAGTCTTTCTGCGGGAGGGTCCCACGGCTTCATTAGATAGTAATTGATATTAACCGAGTTGATAGCGCGGATTGCAGCTTCGGTATCGGCATAAGCTGTTAGCAACGCTAGTTTGGCATCGGTATAAATTTCTTTTGCCCGTTCTAGAAATTCTACCCCCGACATCTGGGGCATACGCTGGTCGACTAGGAATAGAGCTACGGGTTCATTACGCAATTTTAACTGTTGGACGGTTTCTAAAGCACCTTCTCCTGAGTTGCTGCGGACAATTCTATAGCGATCGCCATATTCGTGGCGTAAATCTCGTGTAACGGCTTGCAATACTTGCGGGTCGTCGTCTACCGCTATGATAGCTGGTTTGACCATGATGATTGAAACTTGTTGGTTATTTTCTCGAACTAGTTATCTGAAATACTTAAATGTTTGCGTAACTATAATTGATTTGTGGACTTCTGGGTCTTGGGGACTAGCAGTACAGTCGTTCCATGGAACGACTCTTATTTATTTAACTCTCGTTCTAGATTGACTCGATCCCAATTACTCAGGTTGGCTGCTGCTTCATAGGTACTCTGTAGAAATGCCAGCAGCTTGTCATCGGGGTTAGGGGCAGTTCTTACAGCTTCGTAAGGTAAGATGAATTCTCCCAAGTCGGTATTGTAATAAGCCTCTTCTGGTTCAACGTCATAATCTTTAAATCCTTCTGGTTCGGGATAGGCGTAGGCGTAGAAAGCTGGTTCTCCCAATCCCCCACCAAACCAAAATCCACAGCTACTTACTTCGTGGGAATAAGCCTCAATCATTACAGAACGAGCAACATTAGGCACTCCAGGATGTTCGGGAGCGCGACGACCTGAAAAGCGGGTAACGGCAAGATCGAAAGATCCCCAGAAAAAATGTACTGGACTAACCTTACCCATAAAACGAGAGCGAAACAGTTTGAGGACTCGATCTACTTGAACTAAAACTTTCCAGCAACGCCAAGCATATTCTGGATCGTAAGAATTATGTTTAGTGTCATGCTCAAAAGGGGTACGGTCAGGAATTTCTACTGGAGTAGTCCAAATCTTAACCTCGATTCCCAGTGAGTTAAGCGCGGTCATTGTCTCTCGATAAAATTCGGCTACAGAAACAGGTCTGAGCTTTACAGAACGAGTTTCTCCGTTATCTTTAACAATTTGCATTTCGTGAGTCAGAAAATCAAAATCAATTTGGAAAATGCTCGTTTTAAAGGGAATTGGTGAGGTGGTCATACCTCTTGCACTAACATAAAGAGGCACTTCCCAAGTATGATTAATCTTGGGAGTTAATTCTAAGCGAATTTTACCGACAATCTGCATCCATAAATGGAGCGTATTGCAGGTATCCTGCCATGGTTCCCAAGGTATACTTAACCAAATATCTTCTGAAGTTGAAGTATTGGTGCGATTAATCTCTATCATAATTAATTGAAATTTTATATAAGAAGAATCATCACTTCTATCAGGAAGTATCTAAGCCAGATCGAACAGTAAAACTTCTGTCCCAACTTCTGTATTTAAGTTCAACTGTTCTGGAACATTAATTTGCACCCCATCACCAGCCCGCAAGGATTCACCGTTAAGTGACACTATGCCTTTGGCAACCTGAAGCCAGGCGTAACGATTTGGTTTGACTTCATAGTTAATCTCATCCCCAGGCTTGAGTACAGAAACATACAGGTAGGCATCGGTATAAATTTTTATTGCTCCATCTCGTTCGTCTGGAGCAACAATTAGACGTAATTTTCCTTCCTTTTCCGACTGGGGAAAAGCGCGCTGGTCGTATCTTGGGGGAATACCCGCCACATCTGGCAGAATCCAAATCTGTAAAAAGTGGACTGGCTCGGTTTGAGAATGATTGAATTCACTATGAGTAATACCCGTTCCCGCACTCATGATTTGAGCATCTCCAGGAAGAATCACCGAACCCGTACCCAAACTATCTTTATGTTCCAACGCACCATCAAGAACATAAGTAATAATTTCCATATCGGTATGGCTATGAGCAGGAAATCCCGCTCCTGGTGTCACGCGATCTTCGTTAATCACCCTTAAAGAACGAAAGCCCATCCGATTGGGAGCGTAGAAACTACTAAAGGAAAAGGTATGTCGGCTATCAAGCCAGCCAATTTTTGACAGACCACGAGAATTGCGATCGTGAATAATGTGGGTAGCTGTTTTCGGATTCATGTCATTAGCTCTTTGGGTGAAAATAATTCAGTGTTAGGTTGAAACTTTGCTTATTGGCGTAGCGAAGCACAGCCCCTATCGGAGACTGGGGAAGCTCTGCTTCCCGTTTTAGCGACAGAGCCTGGAGGCTCTCGCCAGCGAAGCTGTCGGACGCTCGAAGAGCGTCGGGCTGAAAGCCCTGTCCGTTAGGCTTATCGCTATAAGATTCGATTTAGTAACTAAATGACTCAAAAATCTTAGTCATAGAGCCATAGATAAAACAGCCGAGTGACGCGAGGCATAATTGCATAGGTTAATAACAACACAGTGAGAAAAGTTAGAATTAATGCTCGTAGCAAGGAAGGAAGAAACTGTAGCAACGGTTCCAATATCTGTCTCAAAGGTTGAGAGACTAAAAACACGGCTAAAGTAGTCAAAATTGACATTTTATAGCGTTTTGGTGGAGGTTGTCCCAGCTTTCCTGGTACTGTAAACCAGGTTTCCAAGCCAGTTAGCACTTGAACCTTTTGATCTTGTTGGAAAAAAGGTTTTGCTTTATCTATCCAGCGTCGGCGAACTGTAGAATCTAGCCAGTTCTGAAGATTTTTATAACAGTCAAATTTAAGGATAATTACATATTCGGGATTTGCGGGATCTGGAGGACGAATAAAACTCACTCCAGAATGTCCTTCAAACTGTTGAGCAACAGCAGAAACCTCATGCAACCACTGCTCGTATTTCCTTTCTTTTCCTAGCTTGACTAGGTGGCAAATTACAGCCGTTACCTGCTGTTTATCGCTCGCTCGTGTAAGCGTTGCTGTCATTTTTAGGGTTAGTTGGATAATTCAAAACTTCTTAATTTCAATAGCAATGTTTAAACAAAAGCAAAAGTGTAAGACAAAATAGAGGACAGTTTGAATTGTTTCTGTAATCTTTAGGCGATCACCTGTAATACTTCAAGATGTATTTTGGTGTCCATTTTGCCTAGTTCATGGGTTTGGGTAATGCCTTCGTGGGATTTAATTTAATTATTACTTTATGAATTCTGCCGTTCTTAAACAATCAACTTCAGGATTGTCTTTGGCTAGAATACGGTACGGGTAAGTCCTATACCTGGGTATAGGTTCAAACTCGATAGAAGTTTGGTGTTATCTCGACCGAACACTGGAAAAATTAATAGTAAGCAAGATACAAGCTATGTATAGTAGCGAGACTGAATTATTAATCAAACAAAGTGATCGCCCGAATATGCCCATCATGTTCTGGTACGAAGTGCAATTGTCAACAGATTTAATCAAAAGCATTTAATAGATACTTAGATAATAG
>JBCCDL010000536.1:0-4729 GCA_039030815.1 Cyanobacteria bacterium P01_A01_bin.83
GAAGGTTGCGTTTTAGGCGATCGCTGTCCCCACAAAGAGTACCAAAATGAGGCATCTAATTTCATTAAAGATACCTCCCTCGACAAGATGATAGAAATGGCTGAAATAGCCAAGATGAAAAAAATGTCTGAACCACCAAAGTGGGTAATTCCTGAAGAGATTTAAAAAGTAAGGAATTATAAAAGCAACAAAATAGTAGTTAGCTAACTTTTAACTAATGGGTTAAGGCAGGATAAGGGAGACAAGAGGACAAGGAAGAAATTTTGTAACAGTCAGAATCATTAGTTAATGGATAAAGTAGCAAAAAAAAGTCAATTTTACTATCCTATCTAGTTAATGCTCCTTGTTCCTTGTTCCTTGTTCCTTGTTCCTAATCTCTCATCCCTCATCCTTCATCTCTTTAAAGTTCTGGTTGCTTTTTATGCCATTGAGTCGCTTGTTCGTAAGCATGAGCAGTATGAAACAGGACATCTTCTCTCAAAACATTACTTATTAGCTGTAGTCCAATAGGTAACCCCTGAGAATCAAACCCACAGGGAATACTTATTCCTGGTAAACCAGCGAGGTTAACGGGTATAGTCATTAAATCCAAAAGATACATGCTTAACGGATCTGTCGTCTTATCTCCCGCTTTAAAGGCTGTAGTTGGCGCAGTAGGGGCAACCAGAATATCAATATCTTCAAAAGCACGTTCAAAATCTTGCTTAATCAAAGTACGAACTTTTTGCGCTTTGAGATAGTAAGCATCGTAATATCCTGATGATAAAGCATACGTCCCTATCATGATCCGCCGTTTTACTTCATCACCAAAACCAGCAGTACGGGTGTTGGTATACATCTCAAGTAGGTTATCCGATTCCTTACGTAGCCCATACTTAACCGCATCATAGCGGGCTAGATTAGCCGAAGCTTCACAAGGAGCAATAATATAATATGCTGCGATACCATAGCGGAAACGAGGACAAGAAATCTCTTTTACCTGAGCGCCCAACTCTTCTAATTTAGCGATCGCCGTTTTGACCGTTGATGCAACTTCAGGATCTACTCCCTCGCCAAAGGTTTCGGTAATGATGCCCACCTTCAAACCTGGCTTTAATTCAGGCTGGAGATATTGAGTATAGTCGGGAATATCTACCTTAAGACTAGTGGAGTCATTAGGATCATGCCCTGCGATCGCATTTAACAAAATCGCGGAATCTTCAACACTTTGTGAAAAAGGACCAATTTGATCTAACGAGGAACCAAAAGCGACTAAGCCAAAACGAGAAACTAAGCCGTATGTCGGTTTCAAACCTACGACACCACATAAAGAGGCTGGCTGGCGAATAGATCCTCCCGTATCAGAACCCAAAGAAACTATACATTCCCCTGCTGCAACCGCTGCTGCTGAACCACCAGAAGAACCTCCTGGAACTCTTGATATATCCCAAGGATTAGCTGAAGTTTGAAAACTGGAGTTTTCGGTCGATCCTCCCATGGCAAACTCGTCAAGATTGGTTTTGCCGACAACTACCATGCCTGCATCCTTTAGTTTCTGAGTAACTGTAGATTCATAAGGAGGCACAAAATCTGCCAAAATCTGGGAAGCACAGGTAGTTTTAATCCCCCTAGTACACATGTTGTCTTTTATCCCGATGGGAATACCTTCGAGCATTCCAATTGATTCCCCTGCGGCAATCTTGTCATCTACAGCTTTGGCGGTAGCTAGAGCTTGATCGGCGGTTACAGTTAAAAACGCCTTCACTTTTGGTTCTACTGCTTCAATTTGTTTGAGAGTAGCTTGGGCAATTTCTACTGCCGAACGTTCTTTACTAACTAACTGCTGATGTAACTCTTTTATACTTCCTTGGTACATCTATCTAAGATTAATTTTCTATCAACAATTCACGATACAACAGGGGCGTTATCTAAAACAATGTTTTGTGGCTGGTGTAGATTGGCTTGGTTGTGATGTAACTTTCTTTAGCTTTTAGCTCTTCGTTCTCTTCGTTTTTGACTGGCGATCGCTTTCGGGATTTCACTACTCTCTGAGCTAAAAATAGTAATTTTATACTTCTAAAACCAGTAATGATCCCAATTCATTAACCGAAAAGTTTTAATCATCGTTTCCAGAATCCTGTTGTTATTGAGGTAAACACATATATTAAATAGAGTTGATCGAAGTTTGATCGTGCGATCGCTTTTTAATAAATAGCTGGCTTAGGCTTGGTATTGCCCACCTCACTAACATAAAATTTATACTTAAAGCCAATCGAAACGTACTAACTCTGATATTTTCTAGTCAGAAAGGACAAATAAGCTTAATTAAGAATTAATTCGCGATTTTGCTACACATTTTCTTGTCAATATTTGTAAACTAATCTAGGAGGTCAGAGAGACTCCGCCGTAAAACGACAGGCTTGTCTGATCATTGCTGAATTTTTATAGAATAATCATTAAAAGTAGTAACTTATGAAGCGAATACTCAGTACCGAGAATTATTTAGTGCTAGGTCATATTTTGGCAATGGCATTTGGATTAGCAGGAATTATTCTTGTATTACCTAATGTTGATTTTCAGGCAAAGTTAGCCTCTTTTTCTTGGGGTTCTCAGGTTTTTAGTTGGTCGATGGCAGGAGGGGGCGTAGTTTATATGCTATTAGCTACAGCAGCAGTCGCTCTATATGCGTATCGTACTCTAGGGTTATGGCATTGGTTAAGCTTCATGATTCCCGCCATTTGCTTATCTCTAGGCAGCGAATTATTAGGTACCAGCACAGGTTTTCCTTTTGGTGAATATCGCTATCTCAGTGGATTGGGTTATAAAATTGCGGGGTTGGTTCCATTCACCATCCCGTTGTCTTGGTTTTATCTAGGTTTTAGTGCCTACATTATTGCTTTAGCAGGATTAAAAAGATTAGAGATTAGTAATTGGTTGTGTCAATTGGGCGCAATTTTATGTGGTTCTTTATGTCTCACTTCATGGGACTTTGTACTCGATCCTGCTATGAGTCAAGCGCCAGTTCCTTTTTGGATTTGGGATCAGCCAGGAGCATTTTATGGTATGCCTTATCAAAATTTTGCAGGTTGGATGGGAACAGGAATTATTTTTATGTCGGTAGCTACTCTGTTATGGAAAGTAAAGCCATTGAATGTACCTCATGATGATCTCAAACTACCTTTAGCTATCTATCTAGCTAACTTCGCTTTTGCCGCCGTGTTAAGTTTAGCGGCAGGGTTTTATGTTCCTGTCTTACTGGGAATTGTCTTGGGAATTTTGCCCCTGATGATTCTTTATTGGATGGCAACCAATCAAAACACTACTCCTGACGGTAATGTCTTGATAACCAGTAATTAGATCGCTTATTGTGGATTAGCTTTGCTCTCTAGGTTATTAGCTCGTAGCTAAAAGCTATTAGCTATTAGCTATTAGCTTTTAGGTCATTTAAAAATTAACTATGCGTGGATTGAGAGTTATGTAATTACTTAATTTATAACCTATCTATTCTTGTAATTTTAGTTCACATCAGACGTTAGATAGAAACTAGAACTTAAAACATACGTATCCATAAGAGTGAATTCTGAGCTTTTTTATGCCCTGGCTTGGCTGATTTTAATCTCTCAGATAGCAGCCACGGCAATTTTATTATCCCGCTTGCTCAAAGGAGCAACAAGACGATCTCCCCTACAACCTAAAACAGCCGACCCTGATTTACTTGGCAAAGTAAGTGTAGTTGTGCCTACTTTGAATGAAGCAGACAGAATTACTCCCTGCTTAACAGGTTTAAGTAGTCAGAGTTACGAACTGCGGGAAGCGATTATCGTCGATAGCAATTCTACTGATGGAACCCAAGGGCTAGTTAAGGCTGCGGCAGTAAGTGATCCTCGGTTGCGTTTGATAACGGACGATCCTTTACCCTCTGGCTGGGTAGGTCGTCCTTGGGCTTTGCATACAGGATATTTACATACTTCTAGCCATAGTGAGTGGTTTTTAGGTCTGGATGCGGACACTGAACCCCAGCCTGGCTTAATCCCTAGCTTGCTCAAGGTTGCCGAAGCAGAAGATTATGATCTGATATCTTTGGCACCTCAGTTTATTTTGCAGTATCCAGGAGAATGGTGTTTGCAACCAGCATTATTAATGACTTTGCTCTATCGGTTTGATTCGGCGGGGGTGGATGCGGTTAGTCCAAGTCGCGTTATGGCAAACGGACAGTGCTTTTTATGTCGTCGTTCGGTTTTAACTCAGCTTGACGGCTATACATCTGCTGCTGGTTCATTTTGCGATGATGTCACTTTAGCGCGTAATATTGCGGCTGCGGGTTACAAGGTAGGTTTTTTTGACGGTTCTCAAGTGATTAAAGTCCGAATGTACGAAGGAGCGAAAGAAACCTGGAATGAATGGGGGCGATCGCTGGATCTCAAAGATGCTGCATCCTCGGCACAAATTTGGGGTGATGTTTTGTTTTTGTTCTGTACCCAGGCTTTACCGTTACCTTTGCTGCTGCTAACTAGTTACCTGGTGTATTTGGGCAATAGTTATCCCATCATAATTACATTATGCAGTTTAAACGCTTTTTTATTTTTATTGCGTTGCGGAATGTTAATTGCGATCGCGCCTTCCTATGCTGGCTCTTCTACTTTCTTTTGGTTATCACCATTAGCAGATCCCCTAGCGGTATGGCGCATCTTCTTATCTTCACTTAGCCAGCCAAAACAATGGCGAGGGCGGAATTACAGTTAACAGTCAA
>JBCCDL010000537.1:0-4725 GCA_039030815.1 Cyanobacteria bacterium P01_A01_bin.83
AAGGGATCGGTATTCCTGCCAACTATCTAAAACGCTTGTTTGAACCTTTTCATCGCGCTAAAAACGTTCGCCGCATTCCTGGGACAGGTTTAGGACTACTGATCGTGAAAAAGTTTGTTGATCTCCATCAGGGACAAATTAATTTAGCTAGTCAAATTAATGTGGGAACTACGGTGACAGTTACTTTACCTGACCTTTCATTAAACAGTCAACAGTCAACAGTCAACAGTCAACAGTGAAGATTAAACATCGTCTGTCGCTTCCAGTTTCTTAACTGATTTGCTCTCATCATTTTTAGTCAAATTATTCGCTACCTGCGTCACATCAATCCCCGTAGTTTGTCGCAACTGTTCGATAAAGGCAGCAAGCTGTGTAGCTTTATTGCCCCTTTGACCATCAACTACTGTCAGGCTTTCCACTTCCACATTAGGAACTCCTGCTGCTAACATTTTGATTAAGGTTTCTAACTTTTGAAATAAGAAAATATCTTTAGCGTTTGCCCCTGCTGCTTTCCAAGATTCAGCCAGACGTTGAGTCCCTTCCGCTTGGGCTTTCCCGTCCTCGATAATACTCGCAGCATCACCTTTCGCTTTGGCGATCGCCTGTTTGCATTGAGCTTCGGCTGGTGCCACTATATCTGCCTGTAACTGCTGTTGCACTTGCTTGATTCGTTCCTGCTGCACCGAAAGTTCCGCCTCGGCTTTGGCTACTTTTGCCACTACTTCCGCTTCGGCTTCAGCAACTAGGGCTTCTCTTTTAGTCACGGCATCACGAATTCTTTCTTCCGCTTCAGCTTTAGCAATTTCGAGATCTCGTGCAATTTGCCTCAGAGAAGTGGCTTTTTTATTTTCCGAATCTCTGATGGTTGATTCCGCTTTAGCGGTGGCTTCAGCAATACGGGCATCCCTTAACAACTCAGCTTGTTGCTGTCGTCCGATGGAATCAAGATAATGTACCTCGTCAGAAATATTTTGAATTTGCAGATTATCTAACACCAAGCCTAACTTTTCGAGATCGTCCTCAGCCTCATCTAATAAGCTTTTGGCAAAGGCAATTTTATCTTCATTCACCTGTTCTGGAGTCAGACTTGCAAGAACTCCTCGTAGGTTTCCTTCTAAAGTTTGTTTCGCCAACATCTCAATCTGTTTGCGGCTTTTACCCAGTAACCGTTCGATCGCATTATGAATCGTTGGTTCTTCCCCTGCAATCTTGATATTTGCCACACCTTCTACCGTTAAGGGAATCCCGCCTTTACTGTAAGCATTGGCGACCTTTAACTCAATGATCATATTGGTCAAATCCATGCGGAAAGCCTGTTCCAACAACGGAGTACGAATACTACTCCCCCCTTTAACTAAACGATAGCCAACATCCTGACCACCCTGACTTCTAGTTTTAGTCCCCGCAAAGATTAAGATTTCACTCGGTTGACAGATATAGTAGAGATTGCGAATGATAAACCATCCTGCCCCTGCCCCTAAACCGAAAATACTGATTAAAAGTGCAATAAGACTCATAATAATTAACTTAAGTAACTTGCCGCTAACTGTTCAATGTTCATTGCTCATTGCTCATTGTTCATTGTTCAATGTTCATTGCTCATTGTTAAGAGTGCCAATGACATCAATACCCAAGGTGTCGTTAACACTGTTCAAGAATTTAGCCACGATTTCGGGATAGACGTTAACTAAACTAGCGAGGGCTTTACCATCACCGTTATCAATCACGTTCACTTGCTCTAACTTCAATCTTTCAGGAATTGCCACGGCTTCTGTTAAGACAGTTTCTAGCTGTTGAATCACAAATAACTCCTTAGCATCTGTCCCCATTGATTGCCACACTTCTCCTAACATCTCGTTGACTAAAGCGGCAGCATTAGCATTTTCTTTTAAAGTTGCGGCATCTCCTTTAGCCAATAAACCCTGTGCCACTCTTTCTGCTTCTGCGGGGAGTACCTGATCCGCTTCTAGACGCAATCTTTCTAACTGGGCGCGAATTGCTTGAAGCTTCTGCTGTGCCTTGGCTTCCGCCTCTAAAGCGGCAGCAGTGGTACGTTCTTCCTCCGATCGCGCTGTTTGTTCCAATTCGGCGGTAATCTTTCTCAGTTCGTTTTCTTGATCCTGAATTACAATCCGATCTTGGGTAATGGCAACTGATGTTTCTTCTTCGCACTTAGCCTCAATTTGTTCGGCTTCTGTGAGGGCATTAGATTCAGCAATCTCAGCATTTTTAATTACTAAAGCAATTTGTCTGCGCCCTAAAGAGTTGAGATAATCAACATTATCAGAAATAGTTTGGATCTTGAGAATATCCAACTGTAAGCCTAGTTTAACCAGATCTCGTCTCACATCTGAGGCAATCCGTTGGGAAAACTGGAGACGATTCTCATTTAAGGCTTCAGGAGTCAAAGTTGCTACCACCCCCCGCAGATTCCCCTCTAAGGTTTCCCTAGCAACTCGGATAATCTCTTGACGATCTTGATCCAGAAACCGTTCGATCGCATTACCAACTACTTGCGGATCACTGGAAATTTTTACATTAGCGATCGCCTGAATATCTAGTGGCGTACCACCCTTAGCATAAGCGTTAGTCACTTTGACTGTCACAGGCATGGTAGTCACGTCAATCCGTTTCACGGTTTCTAGGATCGGAATCCGAATCCCTCTACCGCCAGTCAGCACCCGATAGCCGACTTCTTGCCCCGTTTTAGTTTTACGCTTTCTCCCTGACAAGACCACTACTTCATTGGGTTTGCAGATACAGAGAAAGGAATTGAGAAACCAAATTAAGAGGATAGTGCCAAAAATACCTAAAGACAATATTAAGGGAATCAATAAATCATTAGAATTATTGTCCTGATTAAATCGAAGAGTTGGAATCTGTGCCACGATGGTTGTTGACACTTGATTCGCTACATTATTGTTTTCTAGCATAATTATTTTGCTGCTTGACTATGAGAAACTATTGCTTAAAAGCCCTACTGTGAATCATGACGAGTGACCCAAACTTTTTTATCCTCCATCTGAATAATTAACACGCGATCGCCTACTTGAAACCTTGATGAATCATCCGTTATAGCAATTAAATCCACCATTGACCCCTTAACATTCACTCGCACTTTCCCCCTACTATCACAATCAAAAGGTAGTTCCACGGTACCGCAAAGCCCGATCAAATCCGCTGGTTTCATCAGGCTATCAATCACTTCCCGCCGTCGCCAAAAATAAATAAACCAGACAATTAATGCCCCAATAAAAATCCCCACGGCGATCGATATTCCCGTGATCGCTAAAATTAAATAACTCATTCTTTTCCATACTTGCGCCCGCTAGTCGCTGTTGATTTTATTAGTCATGTCGGGCGAAAACCACTGTGTCTTGTACCTGTGGAGCAGGCTGCAAAGCAGCCAAGTCGCGTCAGCGACGCTCTGAAGCTCTGCTTCTGCGCCCGACCAATAACAAAACATCGCGTAGCGATACCTTGTAATTCTATCAATTTTGTTTTAAGATACAAATTATCGCAAACTCAAGTTAACAATAAATATTCCGAGTAGTTAAAGTACGTATTCACCCAGCTCAACAACAGAAAGTATCTTTAGCCAAGGCTTTTGGTACTACTCGGTGGGTTTGGAATCACTTTCTGGCTTTGACTAACCAGACCTACAAAGAAACAGGCAAAGGTATTGCTAAATATGACATGATTAAGCAATTACCAAAGCTAAAAAAGCAGGAAGAGACAGAGTGGTTGAAAGAAACCTATTCTCAATCTCTTCAGTCTGTATGCCTTAATCTCAGTAGAGCATTTGTTAACTTCTTTGAGAAGAGAGCGAAATATCCTAGATTTAAATCTAGACATGGCAGACAATCTCTTATCTATCCTCAAAATGTCAAAATAGATAAAAATAAAATCTATTTTCCAAAATTAGATTGGATTGATGCCATAATTCATCGCCCTATTGAAGGTGCAATCAGAACAGTAACCATAACTAAAAACTGCACCGAACAATATTATGCTTCGGTTATGTTTGATGATTGAAGAAAGAAACCAAAACCAAATACCGAAGGTAAAGCCATAGGTCTAGACTTGGGATTGACTCATTTTTGCATAACATCCGACTCTCAGAAGTTTGATAATCCTAAATGGTTTAACAAACATGAAAAGAATCTCAAGATTAAGCAACAACAATTATCGAGAAAAAAAAAGGGGAGTAACAACAGAAATAAATCAAGAGTTAAAGTAGCAAAGATACATAATAAAATCACTCGCTGTCGATCTGATTTCCATCACAAGCTATCGCGAAGGATAGTAAACGAGAATCAAGTTTTAGTGCTGGAAAATCTTGCAATCAAGAATATGGTTAAGAACCACAACTTAGCCAAAGCAATTAGTCAGGTAGGTTGGGGTCAATTTTGCACCATGCTCAAATACAAGGCAGAGCAAGAAGGGAAAATATATTTAGAAGTAGATAGATTCTTCCCTTCGAGTAAAACTTGCCATGTTTGTCTCAATCAAGTTGGAAGTTTAGCGCTTGATGTAAGAACTTGGACTTGCTCCGCCTGTAATGCGACTCACGACAGAGATCTCAATGCAGCTATTTCCCTCAGAGATGAGGGTCTTCGACTACTGACCTCTGGAACGGGGGGCAAAGCCTATTGTCCAGATGTAAGACCAAGTAAGGGAGGACGAAAGAAATCCACTACGAGGCAGTCTGCTGGATAGGAAGCT
>JBCCDL010000538.1:0-4725 GCA_039030815.1 Cyanobacteria bacterium P01_A01_bin.83
ACTGCGAGATAATTTTGTACTGCAAGTATCGCCGATCAAATTGCTAGAGTCTTTAGAGTCTCTATCAAGACGCTCCTTGATTGAAAAAAGTGAGGCTCTTTTTACCCAGCAATCTGTAGTAATGGAATACCTGACTAGCCGCCTAGTGGAAAATGTCAGTCAGGAGATCGTCAGACAGAAGCTTCTACTGTTGCGAGATTACGCCTTAATTCAAGCAACGGCAAAAGACTATATTCGAGAAAACCAAATTCGTCTGATCCTTCAGCCAGTAATTAATGAACTTGCGACCATTTTTAGAAACAAAGGTGAGATTGAAAACTGCCTTTGCCATATTCTAAAAATGTTACAAGCAACCTCCCCTTTAAAGTGCTATGCAGCGGGAAATATAATTAATCTGCTACACCATATGGGTACGGATCTAACTGGTTATGACTTTTCTAATTTGTGTGTTTGGCAAGCGGATTTACGTCAGGCAACATTACACCAGGTTAATTTCCAAAATTCAAATCTTACTAAATCATATTTTGCCGAAAACTTTGGGGGAATTTGGTCGGTAGCTTTTAGTCCTGATGGCAAGTATTTAGCGGCGGGAGATACTAAAGGTAGCATCATCTTGCGTCGAGTAGCAGATAGTCAAGTAATTCGTAGATTCGAGGGTCATAATGGTTGGGTAGTTTCCTTAAACTTTAGTCCCGATGGTCAAACTTTAGCTAGTAGCAGTTGTGACTGCACAGCTAAGATATGGGATGTCAATACTGGTAGATGTCTTCATACCTTGCAAGAACACGAGCAGGAAGTGTGGTCAGTAGCATTTAGTCCCGATGGTCAAACTTTAGCTAGTGGATGTGACGATAGCAAAGCCAGAATCTGGGATGTAAATACTGGTAAATGCCTCAAAGTTTTCCATGGGCATAAAAATGAAGTGCTGGCGGTAGCTTTTAGTTTAGATGGGCAACAGTTGATTAGCGGTAGTCAAGACAGCAGCGTGAGATTTTGGGATATAGAAACGGCTAGCTGCAAACAAATTTTACAGGGACATGACGATGGCATACGTTCGGTTAGCCTTAGCCCAGATGGACAAATGCTTGTCAGTGCTAGTAATGATCGAACTATCAGGCTCTGGGATACCAACACAGGTAAATGTCTCAAAGTTTTGCAAGGACATAAAAATGTAATATTCTCAGTTACTTTCAGCCCGCAGGGTAATCTTCTTGCTAGTAGCAGTATTGGACAGAAAGTAAGATTGTGGAAGGTTGAGACAGGAGAATGCCTCAAAATATTTCAAGGTCATACCAACATGATCAATTCCGTAGCATTTAGTCCTCAAGACAATATCTTGGCTAGTGGAAGTTATGATCAGTCAGTAAAGCTCTGGAACATCAATACCTATCAATGTGTCAAGACTTGGCAAGGATATAGTAACCAAGCACTTTCAGTAGCTTTTTGCTCTAATGCTACCACCTTGGTTAGTGGTGGTCATGATGAAAAAATAAGATTGTGGGATGTCAAGACAGGCAAAGTTATTAAAACTCTCCATGGACATAATAACTGGGTACTTTCAGTGGCATTTAGTCCTGGCAATAATCTCTTGGCAAGTGGTAGCGCAGATCATACTGTAAAGCTTTGGGATATCAATGCTAATGAGGTAGTACACACTTTTAAAGGACATGAAGCCGTAGTGCGTTCGGTTGCTTTTACTACTGACGGTCAAATATTAGCCAGTGGTAGTGAAGATGGAACTATTAGACTGTGGAATGTCAATAGTGGGAAAACTTTTCAAGTTTTACAGGAACATAAAGCTGAGGTCTGGTCAATTGCCATTAGTTCCAACGGTCAAATGTTAGCTAGTGCTTCACTTGATCAAACTGTAAAGTTGTGGGATGTAAAAACTGGAGAGTCTTTGAAAACGTTAAAGAGGCATAATAGCTGGGTATGGTCAACTGCCTTTAGTCCAGACAACAAAACTTTAGTTAGCACTAGCGTCGATCAAACCATACGACTTTGGGATATAGACTCTGGAGAATGTATTAAGACTTTGCAAGACGAAATGGGTCATTCACAATTAATTGCTTTCAGTAGAGACGGTAAAATAATGGCTAGCTATGATCAGGATCACAATATCAAATTATGGAATGTAAACTCTGGAGAATGTATTAAGACTTTGCATGGTCATAGCGCTTTAATCAATTCTATTGCCTTTAGTCCTGATGGTCATACCCTGGCTAGTAGCAGTGAAGATGAAACAATCAAACTGTGGGATTTGAACCAAGGTAAATGTTTAAAAACTTTAAAGCCACAGAATCCATATGAGGGGATGAATGTTAAAGGGGTTACTGGGTTGGGTCAACCAGCTATTGAAGCGCTGAAATTCTTGGGGGCTGTTATAGCCGTACAAAATTAGATTAGGACATTACGAAAGTTATTAGTTCGTAAGTAGGAAGTTCGGGCGGTCAACATTTGGAGGAACACATGCGGGCAAGCCCTTTGTCCAAATTACGCCCTCAGAAGTAGGAAGTAGGAATTTTTTTAAAGTGTCCTAACCTTAATACGTAATGCTATAGTAAATAACCTCAGTTCGGGAGCAAAAATTTGTCTGTATGGGTAGCTTTTTGCTTATAAACAATCTATGAAATTTTTATATTTTATTTTTTTTGCAAGTCCCTAAAAGATATTGAGCCAAGTAATCAAAAAAAATGAGGAGATGTACAATCTCCTCATCTTAAGGTAAATGATGTAAATTAACAAAATTTGCAACCCGTTCAAAATTTTGTTTGATTTTGGTAGTAATAATTGATGATGATGAGCATCAAAACCCTGGTTGAAAGTCGTTAGGTAATCCTTTATTCCAAGCTTCAGCTAGGATTTTGTTGAGGTCTAATTCAATCCCTTTGATAACTGGTTTAGTAACTTCTAAATTGGAAATTGGCTGTTTAACAGTAGCAGTAGTAGTCATGATTTTATCCTTGTTTTTAGTAAAAATGAAAATTTGAATTGGGCAAAAAGTTTTGAGCTTTGATCTTTCATCAGATAATGATCTAAGGGTAGAAAGCTTTCTTAAAAGCGAACCCTAAGGCTCTAATTTGTAAGGCTTTAGCATATCTTCTAATTCAGCTTCCGAAAGATAACCATCTCTTGGTGGACTAAACAGTAACAGAGCAGTCTCATAACAAGCTCGGATTACGCGTGTGCGTTCGGCATAAGAAAGCCTGACGATCATCTCCACGTTGTCTTCTACATGTTTTACATCACTACCCATGCTGCTATGCATTCTCAGAAAGCGAGTAGCATTAACTTTCAGTGGTACTAAAGCGTCTATCTTTTGGATATGTTCTTTTTTTCCACCTAGCGACATACGTTCTAGAGCATGAACATAACCGACACAATCAATAGGATCTAAGTACTGTACGCTTCGCTTGAAATAATCTACTAACACCATCGCCGCAGGAGGAATGATTGCTTGAACCAACTCTTCTGCTCGGTATCCCAGGGATTTTATATCAAGTAATGCCAGTCGATCATGACCAGTTTCCTCTTTAGCTTTCTCAAATGCCCAATTACTTAGAGCATGACGATTAGCCGAAGCAAAACGTTGCCCAGCCTCTTCCATCAGTGTCGGAGTCGCATGAGCTGTCTGATAAGCACCAGCAAGGTGCCACACTAGACGATTAGGGGTCAAGGGAGGTGGATTTTTACTAACAGGAATAGCTACTTTAGCAGCAGCCATCACTCCATCGAGAAGATTTCTGGTGATCGCCGTATTACCAGTACCAGTAATCGTTTCAGTATAGCGATCGTCATCATCCAGCAGTGAATCCAACCAAACACGTTCCGCATTAGCTACGACTACTTTGTCGGGTGCAATCGTTACCCATTCAACTTCAGTTGAAGCAGTAGTTTTCATTGCTAAACTTTAAGTTCCTTAACTTCTCTTGTAGAATACCACGACAATCTTAATTTAAACTGTTATTTTAATTACATTCTTCATAGTTCGTAACGATTTTTGGTAACAAAAGTAGTTACCGATACATTTTTGCTACCAAATCAAAAAGCAAGGCTTGAAAACTGATGGGAGTTGCTCAAATGATATTAAGTTGAGTGATCAAAAATGAAAATGAGTAGATATTAAGCCTAAGGCAACGATTCGTGAATTAAAGGGTCATATCTACCTCAAAGTGTCAGACAGCAATAGTTCTGGATATAGTACTTGGGAGTGAAGTTATGTGTAGTAGAAATCAGTTTTGGTTGGAAAATGTTGAATTTATATGTCAAAGTTAACAAACCAGCACAGCAAGATATCAAGTTAGACTTGGATCGCGTTTTGGAGAAAGTCTGGAATCAAGGTTTGCCTAACAGCATCTTTAATCCCGTCTAGAATTATCTTTCTAGATAAGATCTTTTTAAGATAGTAAAAAGGGGAAGTAATAGCAAATACTTCCCCTTTTTATTGTTTAAGCTTTAAAACATTGATAGTAGATAATTATATACCATTACTAATATCACTAGATAATCCTTGTTCAAACTCTTCAACTAAGATAGTTTCTAAGTCCAATTCGATTCCAAACTGGTTTAAAACTTCTAGGCTATTTTCAACTAGTTTGATTGCAGTAGTTGTAGTATTCATGGTAAGTCTCCTAATTCGATTTAAAGTAAGTAATAAGTACCAAAAACATTTAGTTTTTAGTTTTAATCTGTTGACTTAAACTGATAATCATCAGTCGCAGCCAT
>JBCCDL010000539.1:0-4724 GCA_039030815.1 Cyanobacteria bacterium P01_A01_bin.83
ATGCAAGCCTACTTTTTCTGGACCCTCCTTCTTCTGGCGAATTAAAGCTTCAATTTGCTCAGGATTAAGATCCGCTGGGGTCAGATCATCGGGAATGGAAACCTTTAAAGCTTCGGTTTCACCTTCTTCGTTGGTTATCTCGATATAAGGACCATACTTACCGATGCGAACAGTCGCATCTAAATTTTCTAACTGAATCGTTTTAGCGATCGCTGGTTCGATTTCTTCTGCTTTAACGTCAATTTGGGTTTTTAAGCCTGTTTCTCCCTGATAGAACTTTTTGAGGTAAGGAATCCACTCGGCACCACCACGGGCAATTTCATCTAGGGTCTGCTCCATTTTGGAGGTAAATTCTGTGTCTACTAAATCGGGGAAATGTTCTTCTAGTAGGGCAGTGACTGCAAATGCCGTAAATGTCGGAACTAAGGCTTTGCCCCGCATCTGCACATAACCGCGATCAAGAATGGTTCCGATGACGGTGGCATAGGTACTAGGACGACCAATACCCTCTTTCTCTAGGGTTTTAACCAAAGATGCCTCAGTATATCTAGCGGGAGGTTGGGTTTCATGTCCAATTGCTTCTAACTCTTTACAATCAGGCTTATCTCCCTTTTTCAGAGGAGGTAGAGGAATTGCCTGATTTTCTAAAGCTACATCAGGATTATCCGAACCCTCGACATAAGCATAGAAGAAGCCAGGAAAGTCAATTCTTTTACCATTAGCTCGAAACATGGCATTTTCCACCTTAACGTCCACCGCAATCTGAGTTAATTTGGCATCCGCCATCTGACAAGCCACGGTACGTTTCCAGATCAGATCGTAAAGCTTAAATTCGCGGTCTTTGAGCTTAGTTTCCTTGGGAGTGCGGAAAGTTTCTCCTGCTGGGCGAATCGCTTCGTGAGCTTCCTGTGCCCCCTTGCTTTTAGTACTATATTGACGAGGTTTGGGACTAAGATATTCCTTGCCATATTTTTCTTCAATACAAGTTCTAGCAGCGGCGATCGCCTGTTGGGACAAATGTACTGAATCTGTCCGCATGTAGGTAATAAAGCCCTTTTCGTAGAGCTTTTGTGCCACGCCCATAGTTTCACGGGCGGATAAGCCCAACTTACGGTTGGAGTCGATCTGTAAAGTAGAAGTGGTGAAAGGTGCATAGGGCTTACGAGTGGAGCCTTTTTCCGTGCGCTCATTCACCGTCCAAGTCTTGTCAATTAGACGCTCTTTTAAATCGTTGGCATCCTTTTCATTGAGCAAAACCACGTCTCTACCTTCAGTGATTTTTCCTGTGTCGGGGTCAAAGTCGCTACCAGTAGCTATTTTTTTGCCGTCCAGGGTAATCAGTTTTGCTTCAAAGGGATTTTTATCCTGTTCTAAGTCTGCCTTAAGATCCCAGTAGCCCCCAGATTGGAATGCTCGACGTTCTCTCTCTCTTAACACGGTCAATCTTACTGCTACCGACTGTACTCGCCCAGCAGATAAGCCCCAAGAGATTTTTTTCCAGAGTAGGGGAGAAACGGTATAGCCCACCAAACGGTCTAAAATCCGTCGTGTCTCTTGAGCATGAACTAAGTCTTGGTCTACTTCGCGGCAGTCTTGTAATGCTTTTTGGATTGCCTCTTTGGTAATTTCATGAAACACCATCCGTTTGACGGGAACTTTTGGCTTGAGAATCTCTAATAAATGCCAGCTAATGCTTTCGCCCTCGCGATCTTCATCCGTTGCCAGAATTAATTCATCGGCAGTTTTAAGAGCTGATTTTAACTCTTTAACCACTTTCTTTTTCTTCTCTGGAACCACGTAAATTGGTTGAAACTCATCTTCTATATTGATACCTAAAGTTGCCCACTTTTTGTCCTTGAAGGCAGGAGGAATCTCTTTGGCGGAGGGAGGTAGATCGCGAACATGACCCATTGATGCCTCCACCTGGAACCCAGAAGGCAGATAATTACGAATAGTACGTGCTTTTGTAGGAGATTCGACAATTACTAATGTTGACATAGAGATGAGGTTAACGAAGTAAAATAGCAGGTATGGTTTTTTATAGAGATTTATTTTCTAATCTATAGTGATAATCCCTTAAACGACAAATATTTTGTTTTGATCTAGTTTTAGCAAATTGTCTTAATTAAAATTGTGACAATTTTGCTTTTTACAGGTTAGAGCTGATCATTCCATGACTAAATTTAAACCATAAGCCAAATCGTGAGCTTTTTGCTTCGATTTCTCTAACCACTAAATTTAAATTATCAATTTAGAACCAATTCAGTGCTTATTTGGTAATATGCTCTCGGGTTTTAATACTAACTCAGTACTAAAATGTTGCTCTGGATCGTTGACCTTAAGATGGTTAGAGAGCCCCCGTGCTTCTAGCACAGGGCTGACTTTGACTTCGTCAAGATATCAGGAAAAAGTTTATTAAAAAGTAAAAACATAATAAGCTGAAACAGAAGAGGAATGCAGAGTAACAATTCTTTGTAAAACTCTTGACGATCAAACTCTTAACGCAATTGTTTAATTGTATCTATCATCTGACAATACCAGTAAACTCTATGGATTTTTCTAGCAATGTAGCCTCTCAGCTTCATGCAGCGACAATTTTGCCAGAGGGCATTGTCATTGTAACCATCATGGCTGTCTTGATTGGCGATTTGATTTTTGGACGCAGTTCCTCCCGTTGGTTGCCCTATTTGGCGATTTTCGGATTATTTAATACTCTGGTAGCTCTTTTCTTTCAGTGGAACAACAGTAATGCGATCGCTTTTCTGGGTTCATTTGACGGGGATAACCTCAGCATCGTTTTTCGCGGCATTGTAGCTCTTTCAACCTTAGTCACCATCCCAATGTCAATTCGCTATATTCAGCAGTCGGGGACATCGTTGGCGGAATTTATCGCTATTATGCTCACTGCTGCTTTGGGGGGGATGTTTCTCTGTGGTGCCAACGAACTAACAATGGTGTTTATCTCGCTGGAGATGCTGAGTATCTCTTCCTACCTAATGACGGGTTACATGAAGCGCGACCCCCGTTCTAACGAGGCGGCACTCAAGTATCTGCTGATTGGGGCGGCTAGTTCGGCAATCTTTCTTTACGGGATGTCATTGCTTTATGGATTGTCGGGTGGTGAAACAAATCTTAATACTATTGCCACTAAAGTAACAGAAATTAACGGAACTCAGTCTTTAGGTTTGGCTATTTCTCTGGTATTTATCATTGCGGGGATTGCCTTTAAAATTTCGGCGGTTCCCTTCCACCAATGGACACCAGATGTCTATGAAGGTTCTCCTACTCCCGTAGTAGCTTTCTTATCAGTTGGCTCTAAAGCCGCTGGGTTTGCTTTGGCAATTCGGCTGTTGACAACTGCATTTGGTTCTATGACTGAACAATGGCACTTTATCTTTACCGCCCTAGCAATCTTGAGTATGGTGCTGGGGAATGTGGTGGCATTGGCGCAAACTAGCATCAAGCGCATGTTGGCATATTCATCCATTGCTCAAGCTGGCTTTGTGATGATCGGCTTAATTGCAGGAACAGATAATGGTTATTCCAGCATGATCTTTTATCTGTTTATCTATCTGTTTATGAACTTGGGAGCGTTCACCTGTATTATTCTCTTCTCCCTGCGTACAGGTACCGACCAAATTAGTGAATATGCGGGCTTGTACCAAAAAGATCCCTTGCTAACTCTCTGCCTTAGTATTTGTTTACTATCCTTAGGCGGTATTCCTCCCATGGCGGGCTTCTTTGGTAAGATTTATCTGTTCTGGGCTGGTTGGCAAGCTGGTTTATACGGCTTAGTACTACTAGGTTTAATCACTAGCGTAATTTCCATTTACTACTACATCCGCGTCGTCAAAATGATGGTGGTCAAAGAACCACAGGAAATGTCCGAGTCGGTTAAAAACTATCCTACAATCAATTGGAAACTGCCAGGAATGCGTCCTTTGCAGGTAGCGATCGTTTTTGCTACAGTTGTTACCTCCTTGGCGGGAATTTTATCTAATCCTCTATTCACCTTGAGTTCTAGTTCAGTTGCAACTACACCAATTTTGCGATCGACTATTATTACTCAGGAAGTACCTCAGAGTAAGATCCAAGTTTCAGCAGTAGAGGATTTGATTAGAAATTAATTCAAGCTATCAATTTACTCAGATAATATTCATCTTTAGTCTGCATTAGCAGGCTATTTTTTTTGCAGTTAAGTGAGGTTACGCAGCACGATAGAAAATCAATATTTTTAATAAACAATAACTTGAAACTAGATACTTTTTGCTGTCTCTTTTAGATTTCCTTGTATTATAATAATAAGTATATAAGTATATAAGTACTAAATAAGAATATTTGTTAATCGTGATTACTTTAGAAGAACTTTTTAATCGCTATCAAGCAGGAGAAAGAAACTTTTCCAGAATCAATAGCCGCTTGGGAAAATTATTTAATAAAAACTTGACTGGCATTAATTTGAGTAATGCTAACTTAGATCGAATAAGTCTATTAGATTGTAATTTAAGCGGGGCTAACTTAAGTAATGCTAATGTTGCTGGCTCAAATTTAGACGGTATAAATCTAAGTGAGGCAAATCTTAATCAAACTAATTTTTGTGTAGCGGAAAATATAGATTATTCTCACCTAATAGAAATTATGGAGTCTAATCTATCTAAATCCTTAGAATATTTGCCTCCTGAAATTGCAGCTCAAACAATGGAACAAATGTCTCAAATGTCTCA
>JBCCDL010000540.1:0-4723 GCA_039030815.1 Cyanobacteria bacterium P01_A01_bin.83
GATTTATGGCATCATAAGAGGTTTTGGTTTAACCTGTGATGCTTATCATATCAGCTCCCCGCAAGCAGTCAACGGTAGTGCCGCTAGAGCGATTAAACAGTCATTAGAACGCAGTAATTTAAAAGCTAGCGCCATAGACTATATTCAGGCTCATGGTACCAGTACGATTTTAAATGATCGCCATGAAGCACAGTTAATTCAACACATTTTCCCGCAGCAAGTAGCAGTAAGTTCTAGTAAAGGTGCCACAGGTCATACTTTAGGCGCTTCAGGAGCGATCGGCACAGCATTAACACTAATGGCAATGAGACATAGTTGTATTCCGCCCTGTGTTGGCGTGCAAGATTTGGAGTTTGATTTGGATCTAGTTACTCAGGCTAGACAAGCAGAAATTAACCATGCCATGTGTTTTAGCTTTGGTTTTGGTGGACAAAATGCTGCGATCGCTTTAAGTAATTAAAATTATGAATGCTTTCAATTTTTTGAGACTAGGTAACAATAGAAAAGAATTATACTGCGATCACTCTAAAAATACTTATAGCATTACGTATTTAGATTAGGACACTTGCTACTCGCTACTTACCCTTCGGGAGCGGAGCGTTCCCTTGCGCCTTTCGGCGACGCGGGGTCTCCGCTCTACTTGCTACTTTCGAACCGTCAACTTTTGGATTGTCCTAACATAACTTTGTACGGCTATATTGTCTATGATGAACTCACTGGCTGAATTTTATTGATTTGTTCTGCTTCCTTCTTCAGCACTCGATAAATATCATTGGCTCGTTGCAAATTTAGCCAAAAGTCAGGAGTTGTATTAAAGTATTTGGCTAATCTTAAAGCAGTACTAGTAGTAATACCTCTTTTTCCGTTAATAAGTTCGTTAACTCTTTGGTAACTAACTCTAATTCCATCGGCTAGTTGTTGTTGAGTTAATCCTAATGGTTCGAGAAATTCTTCTTTTAACATTTCGCCAGGACTAGTTGGCGGTCTATTTGTGGGAATATTAACCATAACTGTTTTTTAATGATAATCAGCAATTTCGACATTCTCTACGCCATTATCTGACCAAACAAAGCAAATTCTATATTGGTTATTGATACGAATGCTGTATTGCCCTTTTCTGTCTCCTTTCAAAGCTTCTAACTTATTTTTGGGTGGAGAACGAAGATCGTTTAAACTAGCTGCAAAATCTAGTTGGTCTAGTTTTCTGACTGCAACTTTCCACAAAGATTGCGGACAAGTTTTTCGTGCAGACTTTGTATCGTTACCGTTGAATATATCTTGTGTTCCTTGATTCTCATAGCTGATTATCATGTTAACACGGTAATTGTGATATTAATATTAAGCTACCACTATACGATCAAAGCGATCGCCCGTCTAATGTATTGAAAAGTGCGATCGCTTTGAGTAATAGACTGTGCTACTCTACCACAAAGGCACAGCAAGCAAGGCTTGCAAGCGTCGCTTCGAACGGCGCTTACGCGCCAGCGCCCCGAAAGGGGCTTTGAGCCGAAAGGCTCTGTACTTGGGGCGATAGCCCCTGTGCCGCATGTAGTTAATGTCTTCTGGGGATACTGCCGATGAACCAGTTGTTCCATTTAAGCAGGAAACTTCAGTAATTACAGCATCTCAAGGGATATCGTAATCAACTCTAAGCATAAAGTAACCGTCCTTTTGGTGTAGGAATATCGCGTCCTAATTCCCTAGCCGTTTCAATCCATTCCTGAATTACCACCTCAGCATTAGTCACCGCTTCGACATAGGTTTGACCGACATGCGTGCAAGCCCTTTGTGCCATACATCCAGGTAATTCTGGCACTTCCACGATAAAAGCTTGGTCTGACTTACTCCAATAAATAATTAATTCGTATTTAATTAACATCACTATCCCCCAAACCGTATTTAACAATGAGATTTCTAATTTGCTTGACCTGATATCCTTTAGCTTTACTACCTTTATGCTAAAGATTGATAATCTCTTCTACATTATCCTTGGTAAAAATATAATGATCGCCTTTAATTCGTTCATCAAAGCCTAATTTCTTAAGTAGCTGACGCAGTTCGACAAACTTAATATTGTTGTCAGATGTTCCTGTAAGAATTCTTTGCAGCAGCTTTTTATATTTGCTCATTTCTTATCCCAACATCTTTTGTAGTTCGTCCAAGTCAGAACTTATTTTTATTTTTACATCAAGCGATCGCAATTTACCAAAAATTACCTTTGGGTGATGCTTGACTTCTTCATCCTCAATCTACAAATGACAACTTTCTAACGAATTGTTAGATTTTCTCAAAAGACTGGAACAGAAAGTCACTATTGAAATTAGTCCCTACTATGCTGGTGAACCCTATCAAAGTGTTGCTTTTGGCATAGTATTTACTGAACAAAACCCCGAAAATTTTTACGAAAATCAGAAGTAATTACTAAGCCTTGAAAAACACAACCAAGAAAGGTATTGTGTGTTTTATCGCAATATTGCTATAATCTTCTTCAAGGAGTTTCAAGTGCCTATAACTTCAATACTTTTTTATCAGGAGGATGAGAAAGATGTTCCTGTGCTTGAATGGTTACAGGAGTTAAAGCGCAAGAATATGAAAGGTTTTCTAAGCTGTGCTGCTCGTATAGATCGACTTGCTACCTATGGGCATGAGTTACGAAGACCTATAGCTGATTATCTACGAGATGGTATTTATGAACTAAGAGCCAAGCATCGAAACATCCAGTACAGGATTTTTTATTACTTTGAGGGTCAAAATGTTGTTGTCCTTAGTCATGCGATAGTAAAAAAAACTTCAGCAGTTCCCAAGAAAGATATCGATCTGGCTATAAAAAGGAAAGAAAAATTTGAGCGTGACCCCAAACAGCATACATACGTGGAGAAATA
Source organism: Cyanobacteria bacterium P01_A01_bin.83 (assembly GCA_039030815.1). Taxonomy (GTDB): domain Bacteria; phylum Cyanobacteriota; class Cyanobacteriia; order Cyanobacteriales; family Xenococcaceae; genus Waterburya. The sequence goes on from JBCCDL010000540.1 coordinate 2,883, forward strand.
AGTAATGATGGCTAAAAAACCTACTTCTGATGCAATGGAAATTATAGATCGTATGATTGGTGATGATGCCGAAACGAGAGAGTTATATGAACAAGCAAAGGTAAATGTTCATGTTGCTCAGTTAATTTATGATGCTCGCAGTTCGGCTGGATTGAGTCAGACAGAACTTGCCCGAATGGTAGGAACAACTCAATCAGTAATTTCGCGCCTAGAGGATGCCGACTATGAAGGACATTCACTCTCAATGTTAAATCGTGTTGCTCAGGCTTTAGACCGTGAGGTAAAAATCGATCTCGTTCCGATAGTGCCTAGTCAGGAAGATGCTTTTGTTCCCCGTCCTTCTGTATAAATATGAGCAAAGGAAGTTTTTAAGCTCTGAGTGACAGTGTCGATTTAATCAAACAACGATTAGCGGATAATAAGGTAACGACTTGCTTACAAAATATATTTTTGTAACTATATGCAATTAAAAAATCATGAAATTTTATTTAATATTTAAAAAGAAAAAATTAAATATTTTAGTCTAAGGCAAAAATCATCTCATGATTGACTTGTTACACTCATTTTTACCACCTTATTCTTTGTGCGATTGCCCGTACTTCTGATCCGCGATGAGGTGTTACGTGAAGCTGTTCCTTTAGGGGATTTGTAACTAGGAATTCTATGGCTCAAAAACAAAAATGCCTGAAATCTATGTGATTGGAGGTGCGAACGGTTCTGGAAAAACGACCTTTGCTTTGAATATCTTTCCCTCACTTGGCAATACAGAATTTATTAACGCCGATATTATTGCAGCTTCCTTAAGTCCTAACAATCCCGATGCTGTTGCTATTCAAGCCAGTAGAATAATGCTAGAGAGATTAAAAAGGATTGCCCGACAAAAGGGTGACTTTGCTTTTGAAACAACTTTAGCAGCCCGTAGTTTTGCTCCATTCTTAAGGCAATGCCAAGCTCAAGGCTATCGAGTTAATTTAATCTATGTTTGGTTGAATAGTGTGGAACTAGCTATTACTAGAGTAGCTTTAAGAGTAGCAAGCGGAGGGCATAATATCCCCGAAGATGTTATCCGTCGCCGATACCAGAGAGGTAGAAAAAACTTTTTGCAACTTTATAGCCAACTAGCAGATTATTGGATTATTTACGACAATACTAAGCCAGAGAAAAAAATTATAGCTGAAAAAACCCCAAATCAACCAATTACTATTTATCAACCAAATATTTGGCAACAAATTAATCAAGAATAACTATGAACGTACCTTCAGATCAGAAACTATCAAAGCGATTAGATGGCTTAGTTCAACAAGCAATAGCTAAAGCTGTTGAAGCTCACCGTCAAAAAGGAGAGTCTATTGCTGTTAGCGACGAACAGGGTAAAGTCAAAATTATCCCCGCTCAAGAAATTCCCGAACTTAAAAAATAAATTACGATCCCTTATGACAGTACATCGCTATTGGAGAATAGATTTGAATGTTGTCTGGGGAGTTATGAACTCTGATACAGACAGTATTATAGAATTGAAACCTGTTATACAAGAGCTTATTAAGGAGCTTTCTTCTGAGCTTGAATGATTTTTGTGATGCATACTGCGACAGTTAAACAAATTCTCCTGTAGGGATTGAATTAATCAGTTTTCGGGTATATTCCGTTTGCGGATGGCGATAAATCTCTTCTGCCGCACCAATCTCCTCAATCTTTCCCTGATTCATGACCATAATGCGATCGCTCATAAATTTAACCACACTGAGATCATGGGAGATAAAGACATAGGTTAATCCCATGTCTGCCTGGAGTTCTTTAAGCAGGTTTAACACTTGTGCCTGTACGGAAACATCAAGTGCCGA
>JBCCDL010000541.1:0-4722 GCA_039030815.1 Cyanobacteria bacterium P01_A01_bin.83
ACCGCTATCGCTACATTTTTCTAAAATTGTCCCCGATAGTTGCTTGCTGAATTTAGCAGTACTAGGAGTATGAGTCACAATCTCGGTTAACAAGCATTCGGAAAAATGACTCAGTGAAGTGGCTTCGTCATAGAAATATGGCGTTTTCGGCAAAGATGCAAAACCCGCTACAGCCAGCTTGGGCATTGCTTCGGCATACTTTTGTAAATTTTCTTCGTAACTGGGACAAATTATTTCCCAACCTGGATAAATTTCTAACTTAGATTGTCTCTTGCGACCTTTACTTTGTTTAGGTTGATAGTATTTCAGGGCGGGAATATAGCGATCGCCAAGAATAATTTGTTTAAAACTTTGGGTGTAGTAATACCAAAATAGTAAATCTGCCCCTAATTGAAGTTCTTCACTATTGAGGGCGATAAAGTGTAGGTCGTTAAGCAGTTTAATAACGTTATTGACTGGCTCGTAACTATAGCCGCTGACTTTGATATTTGTAGTAGTTTGATAGCAATCGATCTGCCAATATTTCCAGGTAAATTCTTCAGAAATTTCTGTTTCTAGGTAACGAGATAATTCAACCGAAGGTAAAGCTGTTTCGTTAGCAGTGGGGAGCAACCAGTATTTTGCTTCAATAGCATCAGACTGGAGATTTTTAATGCCTAAATCTTGTTCTAAAAAGACTGCTAGATCTTTACCTGTAAGGCGAGCGGGATAAATCTTGGTGGATTTCTTACTCTGCTTGACTTTTGTGGTTTCTACCCAGAGATAAAAGCCTCCAGACTGAATTAGACCTTCCGTTTCTTCTGGTATCCAAGTGCCGTGTAGAATTTTCATAAAATTCCCAGATCTTCCTTAGAAAAATATTACCAAAGAAAATTAAGAGTATTTTATTAACTGATGTTACGCACTAATTAATCTGTTGAGATTGGGTAAAGGTTAAAGAATTAATTGATCTATTTTCTTGCCTTATTCAAACTACTGATTTCCCGTTGCTTTGCGTAACGTCAGTTATTAATTATGAAACCATAAAAAAAGGGGCTGATGCCCCACAAGTGATTTATTTATTTGTGATTAACAAGGTACTAGATGAAACAAGCTTGCTAATTAATTTTCTAAGCATTGGATTCGATTCTGGCATAAAAGATGCCACGAACTTTTACTTCTTCAGGTTCTTCTGCTCCTAAATCAGTAGCAGAGGGTTGTTCGCTTTCAAATACACCAGCAATTTCACCAGTTTCACCATCAATCTTGGTAACGTTGAGAGACATTTTTCCTTTGCGAGCAACAAACTCTTTGACATTTGCATTAGAAAATCTAGCATCATCTGCTAGTCCAGGTAAAGCAACTGCATTGTCATAACCACTGGCAAGACTACGTCCTTTAGGGTCTAAAAATACCTGTCCACGATAAGAAGGAACATTAAATTCACCCTCAAAGTCAGTAGAGGTGGTAATTGAATCTGCGCTGTTAGCAGCTGTTGCCACTAGTTGTTTCATCGTGAACAGGAAAGGAACTTCCTTACCCCCTGGTAGTAAAACAGTCGCAGGCTGGAAATCAATACCATCAATTTCAGTAAAGGTTAGAGTACCGTCAGAATTAGCATCAATAGTGCCTTGAATTTGGTCGAGGCTAGAAGTGTATCTGGTTAACAATTTGCCCTGAACATATTCAGCTTTCTGCCGTTTACTAACAGGTTCTTCCTTAACAAAGTATTCTCTAGGTTCAAGGCATAAATCTCGAATAGTATACTGTGACCCTGATTCAATAGAGATAGTGCCACGACTACTATCAGGTAATTCTAAACAAGTATTGGCAATACCAGTATTAAGAATATCGTCATAAGTTAATTCATTGCGGCTTACATCACTAGAATCACTACAGGCTGTCAGGACTCCTAAGCACAATGCAAGGATACTGGCAATAATCGTACGAAATCTCATAGTCAACTTCATTTTGTCAATTTTTAGATTTAACATCGAGCGCGAAAGATGCTGCAAATAGGCTTTATTAAATAAATTAGCCATTTTTATAGATGCTATCTACTTTACCAAATAAGGACTACCAAAAAGTCGATCATCCAAAAATCAGCCAATTTACTAACCGATTTAACTAGGCAACCCGTATTCTGTAATCGGTTTAATATTGGTTTGACGTTCTCCTCTCGGTGAACGAAGAGGATTCACTTCATCACTAAAGTGGCTTCCTCTTTCGATGAGCCGACTTACCTGAAATAGTTTCCTTTATCAAGCAAAGGTCATTCTCTCCAGAGGCGTTTATTTCGGTGCGCCCCACCGTATTTGCTAGCTGTTTTAAGGCGAGTTTCAAAATGTTGCGACCTGAGTTTTCGTCCCTATCGGCAACATAGGAGCAAGCATGACAAGAGTGAGTTCGAGTACTTAAAGTTTTAACGACTGGTTCGCCACAGTTCGAGCAGTTGATACTGGTATAGCTAGGATTAACCGCAATTACAGGAACGCCATAAACTACACCAAAATACTCCAACCATTCCCGAAATTTTCGCCAACTCGCATCATTTATCGATTTAGCTAATTTGTGATTTTTGACCATGTTACGTACCTGTAGATTCTCAATTGCTACCAAGTCGCTAGACTGGATGACGCGCTGGGCTAACTTACATACCCAATCGTTACGTCTGCGTGAAACCTTGAGATGCGCTCTAGCTAATCTATAAGATTGTATCATAAATCTAGCTGGCTACGAACGCATTCACGTTCTAGTGCCTTCGGCACGATGGCGCGTTAGCGCCGTTCCTCGCCCTAAGAAGAGACGACAAAGGACTTGTCCACATGTGTTTACGCCAGCGTTCGGTAAATTTTATGTAAAGTAAACAAAGTTAATTTTTAAGTTTATTTGGCACATGACTCAAAATCAAGATGAAAACTCGATTGATTCGGTTAGCCTATTGCAAGACATCGCCAAAGATATTTGTGCCTTAGCTAAGAAAAATCAGCACGACAGTCTATATTTATTATCTTTATTACGGGATTTGGAACAAATTCATCGTCGTATACGAGTTGAATATTTTGAAACTGCTTTGCCTCAAACTAGAAATGACTTATATCAGTTTGTTAAGGATATCGAAGAAAAGGGAGGCTGGCCCTATATTGAACGAATGAAACTGAGAAATTTATTGCAGAACTTAGAAACGGTTACTGTAATTGAGACAGGAATGGAAGAGCATAACATTGAATCTGAGGGTAAATCGGAAGAGGCTTAAAATTATTGGAAGTGCATTATTAGTAGTCACTATATTATAGTTTGCAAACCACAAAGAAACAGTTAATCTGGAAGGTGTTATTCCTAAATCACTAAATTTTTGGCTTTATGTCTTTTACTGTTAATCCAATCAAATTTGGTACGGACGGCTGGCGGGGTGTAATTGCTGCTGACTTTACCTTTGAGCGAGTAGCAATGCTAGCTCCTTTAGCTGCTCAGGTTTTGGCAGATAATTACAATGACATAGCTGCTAATCGCACCGTAATTGTTGGCTATGATCGCCGTTTTATGGCTGAGGATTTTGCGAAACTAGCGGCACAAGCAGTTCAATCAGCAGGATTTGACGTATTGTTATCAGAATGTTTTGCACCGACTCCTGCATTTAGTTGGGCAGCTAAGGCTCATAACGCTTTAGGGGCAATCGTGATGACAGCATCCCATAACCCAGCTTCTTATTTAGGGTTGAAAGTCAAAAGCGCTTTTGGTGGATCGGTTCCTCCAGAAATCACCGAGCAGATTGAGGCAAAAATTGGTCAAACTCTACCCCCAGCAGACAAGCCAGGAACATTAGAAAAATTTGATCCTTGGGTAAGCTATTGTCAAGGATTGCAGCAAAAGGTTGATATTGCAGCAATTAAACAGGCAATTACCTCGAATAAACTAAAAGTATATGTAGACGTAATGCATGGTGCGGCAGCAACAGGTTTAGAACGTCTTTTAGGTTGTCCTGTAAACGAGATTAATAGCGATCGCGATCCTTTATTTGGTGGTGGCGCACCTGAACCTTTACCAAAATATCTGCCAGATTTTTTCAAAGCAATTAAAGAAGGGGCAAAGCAAAATCCAGATAGTATTCGCGTGGGAATTGTCTTTGATGGCGACAGCGATCGCATTGCGGGTGCTGATGCTGAAGGTAATTTTCTTAGTTCGCAAGTATTAATTCCCATCTTGATTGAACACTTAGCTGAACGTAAAGGCTTTACGGGAGAAATTGTCAAAACTGTTAGCGGTTCAGATCTAATTCCTCGTTTAGCTCAATCCTACGGGCGAGCAGTTTATGAAACACCAATTGGCTACAAGTATATTGGGGACAGAATGCTGCAAGCCGAAGTGATGATCGGTGGAGAGGAGTCAGGAGGAATTGGCTACGGTACCCATATACCTGAACGGGATGCTTTATTATCTGCCTTATACGTTCTTGAGGCAGTTGTCCAGTCGGGAGAAGATTTAGGCACAATTTATCGCAGATTACAGCAAAAAACTAACTTCACGGCTCATTATGACCGCATTGATTTACCCTTAGCAAGTATGGATGTGCGGGCAAAACTACTAGATCGCCTCAAAAACGATACTCCTACTGAAGTTGCAGGGATGAAAGTTGTAGACTGCCTAGACGTGGATGGTTATAAATTTAGAATGGATGATAATACTTGGTTGTTGATTCGTTTTAGTGGTACCGAACCAGTATTACGTCTTTACTGTCAAGCG
>JBCCDL010000542.1:0-4714 GCA_039030815.1 Cyanobacteria bacterium P01_A01_bin.83
ATTTATTCTCCCTCACTATTAATGTCTCTAGGATTAACAGCGTTAGTTATATCTAATCAATATGTTCCTCATGGACACTGCTATTTATGGCAAACACCTTTAGTCGGATTACATGTTGCGGCTGATGCCCTAATTGCGATCGCTTACTACTCAATTGCGATTTTTTTAATTTACTTTGCTTCTCAGATCGAGGGGCTACCTTTTAAAGGCATTTTTGTTCTTTTTAGCGCTTTTATTTTATCCTGTGGTACTACTCACTTAGCAGAGATATGGACTTTGTGGCATGCAGACTATTGGATTTCTGGTATTCTCAAAGGTATTACCGCGTTAATTTCTCTATATACAGCGGCATCATTAATACCCCTAATTCCTCAAGCTTTAAATCTACCATCTCCCGAACAAATAGCTGCTTTAAACAAACAGCTTAGTGAGCAAATTATCATTAGTGAGAATGCCAAACAAGAATTACATCAACTCAATCAACAATTAGAGCAAAAAATTCAATCAAAAACCTCAGATTTAATCAAAGCAAATCAAGATTTACAGGCAAGTACCAAATTTAGAGAAAAAATTAATGATTTAACGCCCAACATTTTATATATTTATGATTTAAACTTAAGTTGTACTATTTACTGCAACCCTTATACTAACGAATTATTAGGCTATAGCCCTTTAGATATACTAAAACTTCAAGATAACTTATTAGATAAATTAATCCATCCTCAAGATTTATTCCGAGTAAAACAACATTTTGCCAACTGCCTTACTCTTAAAGATGATAAATATTTAGAAATAGAATATCGCATTCGTGATGCTCAAGGTGAATGGCATTGGTTACATGACAAAAATGCAGTTTTCTGCCGCAATGTAGCCAACGAGCCAGAACAAATTTTAGGAATAGCTCAAGACATTACCCACACTCGCCAAATTCAACTAGAAACCGAAGAATTAAACCAAAAACTAGAAGAGCAAGTTTTAGCTTTAGCCCGCAACAATCAAGCTAGAGGCAAACTGTTAGAAATGAATGAATTTATTCAAGCTTGTATTAGTTTAGATGAGGCACAAGAAGTTATCGGCGATCTACTGCAACCACTGTTTCCCAATACCAATGGTGCAATTTATCTAATGGATGATAATAAAGCATTACTAAATCGAATCGCTAGTTGGGGAATAACCCAGAGCGCACCTCATTTTACACCAAAAGAGTGTTGGGGCATTCGTCGGGGAAATTCCCATCAAGTTCAACCTAATGCTCCTAATTTATACTGTGTTCATTTAGACAGTAGTGCCAACTTAAATTCCACCTTTTGTTTGCCCATGATTGCTAAAGGAGAAACCATTGGCATGTTATATCTTGGGTATAGCAATACTGATTCAATTGAGCGCTCAATTAAAGATTTAGCTAAGACAGTTGCTCAAAATCTTGCCGTTTCCTTTGCTAATCTCAAACTTCAGCAAAAGTTGAGATATCAAAGTCTACACGATCCCCTGACTAATCTTTATAATCGTCGCTATCTACTAAAATTCCTTGGTCAAGAATTAGAACGAGCTAATCGTAAACAACACCACGTCAGCGTAATTCTCATCGATATAGACCATTTTAAACGCTTCAATGATGTATATGGTCATAGTGCAGGAGATTTAGTCTTAAGCCAGGTAGGGGCTTATTTACGTTCACAAATCCGCCCCTATGATGTAGCCTGTCGTTATGGGGGAGAAGAGTTGCTGATTGTGATGCCAAATGCTTCTCTGGCAGATACTATGGTACGAGCCGAAAAGTTTAGGCAGGAAATTAATCAGCTCCAACTAGAGCATGATGGTGTAAAACTAGGGTCTATTAGCGTTTCTATTGGCATTAGCTGTTTTCCAGATCATAGTAATCAGGTTGAGGGGTTAATCAGCGCCGCAGACAAAGCTTTATATCAGGCTAAAGTAAGCCGAAATTGCGTCAAACCCTATCAATGATATTTAACTGACCTTAAATAGTAAGTACCAAAAATTAGCGTTTCGGGTCGTTACCCATTACCCATTACCCAGCCTCGTGCCGAAATAATTTGTTTCTTAGGAGTTAATTATCACTCTTGAGATAGACCTCTTCTGCTACCTTTTTCAGCCGCCTTAATTGAGCCTGCATATCCTTCTTAGTTAGACCCATAGCAAAAGTACTAAAGCCCCAGCTAACCACCCGATTAGGAATAGTAAACTCAAAGCGATTGAGCAAAAAAGTACCGTTTGGGGTTGGCTGACACTCCCAGCGATCGCGTCCTTTAAAAAAGCCGTCAAATTCCCAGACAATCAGACCTGGCTCCCTTTGAGCTACTACGCTACGAAGACTTGGCTGAATCAAAGGCAGCTTAATTGTAAAGCGACTCAAGCTACCAACAGAGGTATTCCAAGTACCAATTGGCTCACATTTTAGTAATGGGTTTAACCAACGATGCATCAATTTTAAATCCGTCAAACATTCTTCTGTAATGACCGAACTAGCCTTGATCCGAATCGATTGTTCAAAAACATGAGAGCGCATAAAAAATAAAAAAAACTGACTAAAATTTATGATAATTATCGCTATAAAAGGAAAGGAAATATTAAGTTTAAACTACGCAAAATAGCGTAAAAAAAGCTAAGATTATTAACTTTTTTCGGATCTGCAATTTAATTTGGCATAATTATCCCAGAAAAATATATTTGCTTGTGTAAATAAACAAGACATCCGTATCATTTACCGCTAATATTTATGGCGGAAATAACTAGATGAATTAAGACTAAAGAACATGACACAAATACTTAGTAATATTTCGTCACTAGATCCATTGCTGTTAGGGCAATTAAACCCGATTGAGCAAATTCAATCTCAACTAGGAGTAAATCTAGGTGAGTCTCTAATCAACTTGCTCAAAGCGATCGCCATCTTCATTGTGGGATGGATTATTGCCAGCATTGTCAGAGGCATTGTCAAAAAAATCCTCAACAGCACCGATATTGATAATAAAATAGCGGCAGCGATTACTGGACAAAGAGGTGGAGAATCCTTTCCGATCGAAAGCTGGATTTCCACTTTGATCTTCTGGCTGATTATGCTGTTTGTAATTATAGCGGCATTGAATGCCCTTGAGTTGCAAGCTGTATCGGCTCCCCTCAACACCCTACTAGATCAAATTACTGGCTTTATTCCCAAAATTTTGGGTGCAGCCTTCCTGTTAGGTATTGCCTGGCTAGTAGCGACTATAGTTAAGACTATTGTCACCAGAGGTTTAGGCGTTCTAAACATTGAGCAGCGGCTTGGTTTGACTACTGCCGATACAGGAGACTTTTCTCTAACCGATACTTTGGGTAATGCCTTATATTGGTTTATTTTCCTCTTATTCTTACCCGCAGTACTGAGTACCCTTGAATTAGATGGAACCTTGCAGCCAGTCCAAGGGATGCTCAACGAAATTTTGGCACTGCTACCTAATATTTTGGGGGCGGTAATTATTGCAGCGGTTTTCTGGTTTGTCGCCAATATAGTAAAACGTATTGTAACTAACCTTCTAGCAGCTACTGGTATTGATAATATTGGCAGAAAAGTTGGTCTAAGAGGTGGGAGTGGAAGTCAATCTCTATCCTCTATTATCGGCACTGTAGTGTTTGTGCTGATCCTAATTCCTGGGATTATTTCAGCTCTAGAACAGCTCCAAATCAGCGCTATTTCTGAACCAGCCACAGATATGCTCAATCAAGTCTTAGACTTGATGCCCAAAATATTCGCTGCTGGCGTAGTTTTAGCCTTCTTCTACTTTGCAGGACAGTTTGTCTCAGAATTTGTAACTAATATCCTGACTAACGTCGGCTTTAACAATCTCTTGCAGTGGTTGGGTATTTCATCCACCACACCAGATAGAGGTGTTCCTTTTGAAACCATCTCTCCAGATGAGCCAACAGATTTGGGCTTAGGGACAGAACAACCAACCATGATCCAAACTGAACCCGCTGTCGGTACCAAAACTCCTTCAGAGCTAGTCGGTTTGCTCTGTTTGGTAGCAATTATGTTGGTTGCTACCTTAACCGCAGTAGATATCCTGGGTATTCCTGCTTTAGAAGATGTCTTCCGTATTATTTTGGCGATCGCAGGTCAAGTTTTGATCGGTGTAGTGGTTTTTGCCATTGGTTTGTATCTGGCTAATTTAGCTTTCAACCTAATTTTATCTTCAGGCACATCACAATCACGCTTTTTGGCACAGTGCGCTCGAATTGCCATTATTACCCTAGTGGGAGCCATGGCTCTTAATCGTATGGGTATTGCGCCCAACATCGTCAATCTAGCTTTTGGCTTGATTCTAGGTGGTATTGCCGTGGCGATTGCTCTAGCATTTGGTCTAGGCGGACGAGAAGTGGCAAAGGAAGAACTCAAATCCTGGGTTAGTTCTTTTAAAAGTAAATAAAACCTAGAACTAGAAATCGTAGTTGAAAACAAACTACAAACAAATTCCCTTAAAGGCTCCCTGTTAAAATCATACTGGGGGCTTTTTTTCGGTTGAAGTGTTAACTGATTACTGTTAACTGTTGACTGTTGACTGTTGACTGTTAAAGTCTTACTATATTTTTCTTCCTTTTTCGGTTATTCTTTGTCTGAGATATGATTTCATTAGCGGATATCAACATATCGCGCTTTTGGATAAGCTGATTAAGATAAGCTGATTAAATAAATCTATCTTAGTGGGTGGCAAAGAGA
>JBCCDL010000543.1:0-4694 GCA_039030815.1 Cyanobacteria bacterium P01_A01_bin.83
AAAATTTGGTATTAATCAAGCTATATCTACTAATTTACCCATCACCAAGATAATTTTGCAATACTGATTGCAGTTTTAGTCTGGCTCTGGCAATTCGAGATTTAACTGTACCTAAGGATACCCCAGTGATCTCGGCGATCTCCTCATAAGCCAAACCTTCGATTTCCCTCAAGACAATAGTAGTGCGAAAAGTTTCGGGTAATTCTGAAATTGCTATTTGTAGATGTTCATAAAATTCTCTAGTTGCCAAATCATCATTAGGGCTAGGAGCATCGTCAGGTAATTCCCAACTCATTTCTCCATCTTCAACATGTCGAGGTGCATCCAAAGATAGAGGAGGACTAACACGTTTTCGTTTACGCAGTTCATCATAGAAAAGATTAGTCGCAATTCGGCTCAACCAACCGCGAAACTTAGCAGGGTCTTGTAGACGATGAATGTTACGGTAGACTCGAATCCATACTTCTTGAGCTAAATCTGCTCTTTCTTGCCAATCTGGAGCTAGATGATAAAAAAGACGATTCAAATGAGACTGATATCTTCGTAACAACTCAGCAAAAGCTGCCTTATCTGGCTGAGCATCTGTTTGGCAAAAAACAATAAGCTCATAGTTAGAGAGTTTTTCAGGAGACACTAAGCTTTGATTGTTCATCTCGGCTTTTGACCAAGATGCAGAAAGAGATAGACTCATTTACTTTAATTAACCTCAGTATAGACTTTCTGTATATATTTCTAGACTAAAAAATAGTTACAAAGTTCCACCATCACAATTTTACTCATCAATTTCTGGTAGAGAACAGAGGGCATAAACATTCAAAACTCAGAATAACTGGGTTGTTTAGTGCCACAATCTTCTATTGCAGGTTGATGTCTTTCTCGTAATTGGGGGCATAATCCTTTAAAAGATTGCTGAGTTGGCTTGCCACCCCAGACTCATTTTTACTGCCAATAGCCTGCCTTTCAGGGAAAAACTCAGGGCGGTCTAGATAGCGTGCAACCGCTTCTACCACTTGCTTTTGGATCAAATTTTGCAATTCTTCTCTAGCCCGTTGACGTTGGTAGTTAGCTCCTTCTTCAGTGGTGGCATATAAAGGAGGTAGGCGATTGAGGGCATATGCTGCAATATCTCCAACATCAAGAGAAGATTCACTAGTTTGTTCAATTTCAGCGACACGAGTTATGGCTTCACTCAAGACCAACTCTTCCATCACGTTAATAAACTGTTTGCGAGGAACAGCCACTACTTCTCCAGTAAGTAGGGAACCCATCAGCTTATCTAAAGCCATGTATTCTTCAACTGATAGTTCAGCAGCAGTATCGCAAATTCTGCCCACCTCAGCTTCCATACTGGGTGTAAGATAACCATCCTGAATAGCTTGTTCAACAATCAAATTAATTCCCATAGTCAAAAATTAAATAGTGATAAATCAATTCAATAACACGATTGCAAATGGTCGGGTTTAGCGACCGTGCTTCACGTTCAAATTAAGCTGATATTTGGCACCATCTTAATCTCTATTTAACAGAATCGGAAAGATATTTACTCCTAAGAAACAAATTAGTCTATTGAGGCTGGGTAATGGGTAAAAGGAAATTTGTTTCCTTCTGACATTACTAATCTCGATTTTTTGGATGCTGATGTTACGCACTGAATAAATTTTGGTCGGTAGATATTGGAGATTAGGAATTAGGGATTTACTCTATCTACTCTTCACGCGGCTGTTGAAACTATTAATTTATGCCTGTAAATCGCCATGGAACAGGATCTACTGCGACGCCATTAACATATAGTCCCCAATGTAGATGAGGACCGGTGGATGCCCCAGTCGAACCAATGGTGCCAATCCGTTCTCCAGCTTTAACTATAGTTCCTGACTCAACGTCGATATCTTGAAGGTGCATAAAAATGCTTAACACTCCTTGTCCGTGATCGATACCTACAACATTCCCATGAACATGAAACCCTTCATCTTCTCTTCCTACTAAGCGAACTTTTCCTGCTGCGGGAGCAACTATGGGAGAACCATACCCGCCAGCATAATCTACTCCTTTATGATAATAATCTTTGGCAAATACGTTATTGTAGTAACGGCGTATTCCGAAACCAGTGGAAATGCGAGAGCTATTAGGTCTAATAAAAGTTCCCTGCCAAAATTTCTGCGGCGTTACTAGTTGCTTAAAAGCTGAGACTTGGTTTAATTCAAGTTGGGTTGCGGGACGGGAAGCGTTACCACTGAGTGTGATTCTTTGAACAGGAAAGGTTCTATTTTTCAACCACACTCCAATATTGCTGGTCTTACCGTCTCCCTGTACCTTAACCGTCATTTTGCCAGGGATGTTCAGAGGCGATGTGGGAATCAAAGCCCGATGATCATCGCCCTGTTTAAATACTGGATAGTTGGTTTCATTTACTGTAACCGTAGGCTTAGTCTGAGCATCGTCAGTGCTAACGATTACCGAAATTGTATCTCCTAACTGAGGTACTGAAGGCTCAACTTGAACTTCGAGGGCTTTAGCAGGAGTAGCGATCGCTAGTAAAATTAGGGTGGCAATTTTTGGGGAACAGGAAAAATAATTACACATTTAGCATTACGGATTTATGTTGGGACTTAGCTACCTACTACCTACGAGCCGATAATGTCACAGTAGTCTAATTTTAAGTAAGTTGGCTATAACGATTAAGGCGGCTGACATCAGTAAGCATCAGCCTAGAGTGTAGGTTAACTTTTGCCAAATTACGGTAATTGTTGCGAATTATAATTAATTATCGTAGCAAGGTTACAAGTTTTTTGTAGGATATTGATATATGGCACTGTTGAAACTAGGAACTTCTAGAAACTTCGCCTTATGAGATGGGACAGGATACCATAATCCCTGGTGGGATGTTTCTTACATAAAAGACTTTCGTAAATGAGTATTTCTAAATCTGTGGTGCAGCAATTGTTAGCTAGTTGTAAAGATTGGCGACCACAAATGTATTTTAAATCTTCCTTGACGGCATTATCCCATGCCATGGAAGATTTAGTTTTAAATGATTCTGACACGCCTCTAGTGATTGCTAGTTTTCAACGGGAGCGTTTTTATCGTCAGGAGTCACACCGCTACAAACGGATTGCCAATAAATCGAATCAGGTATATGTTTTAGCTGCACCAGAAACAGATTTTAGTAATGGTTCTATCGACTACGAAACCATTGCTTTTGAATCAGATGATGCTTTGTCTCAAGAGTGGCATCTGGTCATTATTGGGGAACATTATGCTAGCTGTCTAATCTGCCGCGAGCGTAATCTAGCTGCCCCAGATAACAAATATGGTGCAGTGATGGATACCAATCGCCGCTTTGAGGGTATCTGGACATTTGATCGCAGCGTAACCCAAGAGGCAGGCAAAATTATGCTAGAGCGGATTGCCCTCTACAGACCTGAACTAGCAACTAAGATTGATCAAGCTCGTCGTCTTTATTTAAATTCAGGCTCCAAAACTAAGGCAGCTCTAGCTCCTATTGAGTCCCCCCTGACCAATCCCGACCCCTTTGTGCAAAGGCTAGTTACCTATCTTCAAGCCAGCCAATACAAGCTATTAAAAGCCAATAAGTCTTTAGCGGTTAAACAGCAAAAGGAGCAGCTTTTGAACTCAGTGAGCGATGCCGTTAGACGCTCTCTCAATACCAAACAAATTTTACAGGTAGCCGTCCAAAAACTGGGGGAGGGGATCGAGGTTGGTCGTTGTATTATCTACCGCTGCCATGAAGATGATGCTGTTGCCACAGTAGATCGTGAATATACCAGTCCTGGAGTCAAATCCGTTAGGGGTCAGCAATGGCAGCTAGCAAATAATCCTCTATTTGCTGAGGCGATCGCCACTAGAGAAACAATCAGTGTTAACAATACCCTGGAAGATGAACGTCTCAATGGGCTGGCTACTGAGCAAGGGACAGGGAAATTTTTTGATAATTTAATCCACAACTATAAGATTTCTTCTTGGTTATTGGTGCCCATCTTTTATCATGGGCGCTTATTGGGGGTGATGGAACTGCATCACTGTGACACTGAACCCATTCCTTGGAAGCCTGATGATATTGCCCTGGTAGATGCGATCGCTACTCAGGTAGGAGTGGCTCTAATTCAGGCAGAAGCTTACGCTGATTTGGAAGAGCTAAACGAACAATTAGAAGCTCTAGATCGTACCCGTTCTAACTTAGTGGCAATTGTTGGTCACGAACTGCGTACTCCTTTATCTACAATTCAGGTATGTTTGGAGAGTTTGGCAAGTGAACCAGATATGCCTCCTGAATTAAGCCAAGTTATGCTGGATACAGCCCTCACCGATGCTGAACGGATGCGTAATTTAGTGCAAGATTTTTTGACTCTCTCTCGCTTAGAAGGCGGTGGTGTGGAATGGAATATCGAGACTCTATCAATTACCGAGTGTATTGACTTAGCAATTAGTAATGCCAAGGCGCATAATCTAGAGCGATCGATGCCGAACATTACTAATTTAACTTCTCCAGAAGATTTACCCCTAGTACAGCTTGATGGCGAGTGGTTAGTAGAAGTAATGGCTAAACTCCTCGACAATGCTTGTAAATTTACTCAGGCTGATGGCGAGATTACGATTGCTGTCAACACCAATGGCGGTAACATCATAGAGATTACAGTTTCCGATACGGGAAGAGGTATTGAAACAGGTAGTTT
>JBCCDL010000544.1:0-4691 GCA_039030815.1 Cyanobacteria bacterium P01_A01_bin.83
CTCAAACTAAAAATAGCGACCTGAGGGTAGATTTAGAAATTTTGCTAAAAGTAGGACGACAAAGTCTGCGTTCCTACAAGCTTGATGAAAAATATCGCCTACCCTATGTTAATCTGAGTCAAGCTATCCTCTACGACCTTAGATCTGCCTCCAAAGAATCAAAATCATCCGCGAAGCAGCAAGCAATACTTACCAAATTGAAGCAGTATGCAGGGCTCGAACCAGGCACGACTGCATTAGCCAAATCACTTACACAATCAATTCAAATAAAACTGCAACAATCCGAGGTTGTTCTTGCCCGAAAAGAGCAGCTTAAAAAGGAGCTTAATAACAATGCCTCCAAAATCTACCAAATCAAGGCTTTTTTAGAGAAACAAAATGTTACTGGCTATGAGCCAGCTTACGCCCAACTAAAAGCACAGTTGTTTGATTACGAAACGTTTATTCGTCGTGAGGTTATCACCAAAATCAAGCCAAATTTGACTCTGCCCCAGGAACTATACATTTTTAGCTTGCAAGAGCAAGGGGTTGAAATGCCCCTCGAAGAATTGATGCAGCAGGCACATAATGCCTTTTTCCAAGTACAGCAGCAAATGTCAGCACTTGCACCAAAAATTGCTCAAAAAAAAGGTTTGAAGGTAGCTAATTATCGAGATGTGATCCAACTGCTGCAACAAGAACAGCTGTCAGCTCAAGATACTTTGCATCTTTATCGACAGCGCGCTCAAGAACTAGAAACAATTATTCAACGGGAACACTTAGTAACTCTCCCCGAAGCTGAGTTTAATATTCGCCTAGCCACAGCCCAAGAAAATAAAAATTTTCCCGTTCCCCTCTACGATGCCTCGAATAGTACCTTTGTGATTCCAGTACTCCAAAATCAAGAAAAAGCTAGACTTTACAACGATTTTACCAATCCTGCAATGTCGTGGACGCTGACGGTTCATGAGGGAAGACCTGGACACGATTTACAACATGCCATAGTTAAAAACCAAAACTTATCTCGAGCGCGGACTGATTTTGCGGTTAATGCCACTAATATTGAGGGCTGGGCAACCTATGCTGAGGAGTTGATGCGTCCCTATCTGCCTTTAGAAGGACAATTTATGTCACTCCAATTTCAACTGCTGCGTGCGGCTCGGGCATTTTTGGAACCTGAACTTCAGTTAGGAAAAATTACCGTTGCTGAGGCTCTGGAGGTTTTAACTCAAGATGCTGGATTTTCCCAGTTTTTTGCCGAGCAAGAAATTCAGCGTTACACCGCCAGATTTCCAGGTCAAGCACCAGCATATTTCTATGGTTATCAACAATTTTTGCAATTGCGATCGCAAGCTAAGAAAATTCTGGGTAAACAATATAGCGCTCGAAAGTTTAATGATTTTGTCTTATCTCAGGGATTCTTGACGCCGAAGTTATTAAACCAAGTACTCCAATCTAAATTATGAAGTCGCATAGAAAATAGATAGTTATTACCAATTCAGAATTTGTACTTGAGGTGACATTTCCCTTTGTTTGGGTCACAAAGAAAATGTCAGAAACTAAAAATCCTCATAATACGGAATGGCTACTAATAATCATCAAACTAAAGTTATCAAACCACAGTTAGCGACCCTATTACTGATGGGAACTGTAATTTTGGCGGCTGGGGTCGTCGCTTTATGGACGGTTGGCTATGGTGATGTCCCTGATCTGTTTGCCTATTTAAATTTGATGCAGGAAAACCCTCCAGTTTGGGTAACAGTACCGATGCTTATGAGTAGATTCTTGCTGTTGCCCGCAATTTTAATTTTTAGCTTAGTTGTTGTTATTACTAAAATTTCCCCTGAACCGCGTCAATGGTCGAGATTCATTGTAGTCGCTATTGTGTTGATTTTAACTATTCGCTATGTCCAATGGCGATCGCTTGCTACTCTTAACCTGAGTAGTCCTGTAAACGGTACATTTAGTGTTGCTCTGTTTTTATTAGAAATTTTTGTTCTATTTAACAGTAGTCTTCAGTTGTTTTTGATGATTCTACTCAAAGATACTCGACCAGAAAGAGATCGCTTGGCAGTGCCAGTAATTACAGGGGCTTTTAAACCCACGGTTGATATTTTTATTCCTACTTATGACGAGCCTGAATTTATTTTGCGTCGTACCGTCATTGGCTGTCAGGCACTAGATTATGAGCCAAAAACTATTTATTTGCTTGATGATACCAGACGAAACTCGGTTGCCCAGTTGGCAAAGGAATTAGGCTGTAAATATTTAACTCGTTCTCATAATGATCATGCTAAAGCAGGAAATCTTAACCATGCTCTTTCTCTAACCGATGGCGAATTCATTGCTATTTTTGATGCGGATTTTGTGCCCACGAAAAATTTTCTCCAGCGAACTCTGGGCTTTTTTAAAGATCCTAAGATAGATCTAATTCAAACACCACAAAATTTTTATAATGTCGATCCCATTGCCCGCAATCTTGGTTTGGAAGATATTTTGACTCCTGAAGAAGAAGTCTTTTATCGTCAAATACAGCCGATCAAGGATGCTGCGGGTAGCGTGGTTTGCGCTGGGACTTCTTTTGTCGTCAGAAGAGGGGCGTTAGAAGCTATTGGCGGGTTTGTGACCGATTCTTTAAGTGAAGATTATTTTACAGGAATTCGTTTATCTGCTTATGGTTATCGTTTAGTTTATATTGATGAAAAGCTCAGTGCGGGCTTGGCAGCGGAAAGTATTGCCGACCATGCCAAACAAAGATTACGTTGGGCAAGGGGAACTTTGCAGGCATTTTTTATCAACTCAAATCCCCTGACGATCCCTGGATTGAACCACATCCAAAGATTAGCTCATTTAGAGGGTTTGCTCCATTGGTTTTCTAGTATAGCTAGCGCCTTTTTTTTACTGATGCCCTTGGGATATGCTTTTTTTGAAATCACTCCCATTCGAGCGACAGCGGATGAATTTTTATTCTTCTTTTTGCCTTACTACATAACTCGACTGACGGTTTTTTCCTGGTTAAATTATCGTTCACGCTCTGCGATTTTATCTAATATTTATGGTTTAGTCTTGGCATTTCCCCAAGCGATTACGGTGATTCAAGTAATGTTTGCTCCTTTTGCTAAAGGGTTTGACGTTACGCCCAAAGGCACTAAGCGCGATCGCTTTGCTTTTAGCTGGCAATTGGCGATTCCTCTACTAATTATGTTTGTATTAACGGCAATTAGCTTGTGGTCAAATCTCTGTGCCTGCATCTTAGCGGCAATGGAATATACTCCAGGGGTAACTAAGGAACTGCGGGGGTTGAGCATCGGCTGGGTTTGGAGTGCTTATAATTTGATATCTATTGGAGTAGCTTTATTAGTATTGCTAGATGTCCCTAAACCTGATTCCCATCAATGGTTCAAACTGCGGCGCACGGTTAAATTGGACATTAAAGCGGACAATCAAACAGCAACTTATTGGGGAATAACTACCCATATTTCAGAAGCAGGGGCCGAGATTACTCTTGCTCAGGCGGGCATTTCTGCTTTTATTGGTGATGACTTTTTGCCTGTAGAGCTAACAATTTTGGAAGAAGATATTCATCTCTTAGGAAAAATTACTACCATCAACCTAAATGATGATTTTTATCAGATTCAGGTTAATTTTAATCCTGTAACTTTGGTAGAAGAGAGAAAGTTGGTTGCCCTTTTATTTTGTCGTCCAGGACAGTGGCAAAAAATTAATTCTCCTGGCGAACTTTATTCGCTTTGGCTACTTTTCAAAGTTCTATCTCGACCCAAAATTATAGTTGACCGCAACCCCAAAATTAACGCGGTTAATGTCTCTCAAATTTCTGGTTAATGTTAGCAATGTCTGACATCGAAGTTTTGGCAAATCCATAGTTTAGAAAACAACTTTTTGCTGCCGCTGCTGTGCCTTTGGCAAGCAAAATTACCAGGTTCAAGACAGCACCAAGTTAGGCAAAGAAACTAAAAATCTTAGCGAACCTACTACAGATATTTTGGCATGTTAATTTTTGGTACTGCTTAAGAGTAAAAAACAATTACAAAAATTGAAAGTGTTCTAATCCTTCTAAAATGCCACCTGCATAAGGCGATTGAGCCAAATAATGATTGTGATCGCTATTCGATTCATACCATTGCAACAGCTCGGGCTTGGCATTACTAACAATTAAACCCTTTTCTTGTCCTTGAAACATTGAAATATCATTACCAGAGTCACCGCAAACAATTGTTTTCTCAGCAGAAATTCCCCATTTTTCTCGTAAGAACTGAACTGCTAAACCTTTATCCCCATTTTTCGGTAGTAAATCTAAATCTTGACCTGCACTATAAATAAGTTTGATGCTATAGCCTTTTTGAGCTAAAGCTGCCTTTAACTTAGTGATGGTCTCCTCTGCTACTGCCTCCGCCAAGTAATAGCTAATCTTAAACGGATTCTGCTCTGATTTAGGTTGAGGTTGTAGTTGTTCAAACTGACTGGCGATCGCTACTATCGCCTCGCGATTCCATCCTTGAGCGAGGACCTTTGCCCATTGAGGGTCATATTGCTGATAAGTTTGATCAAAGTACATTTCTGTTCCCACCGCAGTAATTAGAGCGTCTGGGAGGATTAATGACTTAGCTTCGGCTAACAAACGATAGAGATAAAGCGATCGCCCTGTAGCGTAAACAATTTTGCTCCCATATTGCTGACGATGAGCTGCTAAC
>JBCCDL010000545.1:0-4686 GCA_039030815.1 Cyanobacteria bacterium P01_A01_bin.83
CTCTATGAATTCCGCGTCCTCAACCAACAGCAACGGGTAGAAGCGGCATTGCTGGCATACCATAAGCGTATTGATATAGATGGCGCTCATCTGGTATCTAAGGCAATCAAAGATGTTTCTCGCATGTCCCAGCTACCAGAAGCCTTTACCAAACATCCTGGAGACTGGGTGGCATATTTATCCTGGAAACGGGCAAAAAGTCAAAAAGATCTGCAACAGCGATCTCGTTTAATTGCTCAGGGATTAAAGTTTGCTCATTCGGCTACAGCACGAGAGGCGATCGAAAAATTGTTAAGTGACTTTAGCGTGGTCAATAGCAAAACAGAACCTTTGCTACCGTTATATCGACTAGAGTTAGAAGAAGCATTACCTCGGATTGTGCCTTTGGCAGGATCATATCCTCTTAGTCGTCAGGAGATAAGCGCAGTTGAGTCGGTAGAAATTCAACAGCCCTATAGTTCAATCAAAGCTAACAGTGGTTCGTATGTACCAATTCCTGGCTGGCAAGCAGTCCTCAAAGCAAAAGATCCTGTAGCTTATCTATGTCCCAGCAATATTTTACCCAAGTACCTCGGTGGTAATGTCGAAGAAGTTTTGGTTCTTTTAGATCGAGCTAATCGAGATTGGGATGCTAATAGTTACTTTGTCGTAGAAATAGATGGAAAAGTAGAAACACGCTGGTTTGAAACTGAACCTGAAGCATCAATCGTAGGACAACTAGTATTGATCTTGCGTCCTAAAAAGATTTTAGACGAAGGTAACATTACTGAACCCTGGCAAATGGATGATTAGATTAATCTTCAAAATTTAATTAAGCTAAAAGCTAATAGCTAATGGCGCCCGCGTTGCCCTTTATTTTTGAAACAAATGAACTAGTGATGACATTTGCGCTATTTTAAAGATTGATAAGATAATATCCTGATTTTAAATGAGCTTATTCAATCTGCAAGCGCCCTTTGAACCAGGGGGAGATCAGCCTGAAGCGATCGCACAATTGACGGAGTCACTACAGCAAGGAAATCGATTTCAAACTTTACTAGGTGCTACAGGTACAGGAAAGACTTTTTCAGTAGCAAACCTGATTACAAATGTGCAAAAGCCTACCTTAGTTTTGGCTCATAATAAAACTTTAGCAGCGCAACTATGTAATGAGTTACGGTTATTTTTCCCTGACAATGCGGTAGAGTACTTTGTCAGTTATTACGATTACTATCAGCCAGAGGCATATATTCCCGTCAGTGACACTTATATTGAGAAGACGGCTTCAATTAACGATGAAATTGACATGTTGCGGCACTCGGCAACGCGATCGCTTTTTGAACGTCAGGATGTAATTGTGGTGGCTTCCATTAGCTGTATCTATGGTTTGGGGATGCCCGCCGAATATCTAAAGGCGGCAGTCCCGTTAAAGTTAGGGATGGAAGTGGATCAGCGCTCATTGTTGCGGGATTTGGTGACGGTGCAGTATTCTCGTAATGATATTGAATTAGAACGGGGGCGATTTCGGGTCAAGGGGGATGTATTGGAAATTGTCCCAGCCTATGAAGATCGGGTAATTCGCATCGAGTTTTTTGGGGATGAGATTGAGGCGTTGCGCTATGTCGATCCTGTTACGGGAGAGATCTTACAGAGTATGAATAGTGTGAGTATTTATCCCGCCCGTCACTTTGTCACTCCTCAAGAACGTTTAGAAGCAGCATGCTTAAATATTAGGCAGGAATTAGAGGCTCGTTTGCTTGAACTCGAAAGCCAGGATAAGTTGTTAGAGGCACAAAGACTAGAACAGCGCTGTCGCTATGATTTGGAACTGTTGCAGGAAGTCGGCTATTGTAACGGTGTGGAAAACTATTCTCGACACCTGGCAGGTAAAGCCCCAGGTTCTCCTCCAGAATGTTTAGTGGATTATTTTCCCGATGATTGGCTATTAATCATTGATGAGTCTCACGTTACGGTACCGCAATTACGAGGCATGTATAATGGCGATCGCGCCAGAAAGAAAGTTTTGATCGAACATGGGTTTAGACTACCTTCAGCGGCGGATAATCGCCCGTTGAAGGCTGATGAGTTTTGGCAGAAGGTAAATCAATGTGTGTTTGTCTCGGCAACTCCTGCTAAGTGGGAATTAGAGCAATCAGCCGAGCGAGTGGCAGAGCAGATTATTCGTCCTACGGGGGTGATCGATCCCGAAATTTTAGTTCGCCCTACCGAAGGACAGGTGGACGATTTATATGGGGAAATTCATGAACGTATTGCTAAAGGAGAACGGGTCTTAGTTACCACCTTAACTAAGAGGATGTCGGAAGATCTCAGCGAGTATTTTGCCGAACGAGATCTTAAGGTGCAGTATTTGCATTCGGAAATTAAATCTATTGAACGGATCGAAATTTTGCAGTCTCTGCGTAAAGGTGAAGTTGATGTTTTGATCGGGGTTAATTTACTGCGAGAAGGTTTAGATTTGCCCGAAGTATCTTTGGTAGCAATTTTGGATGCAGATAAAGAAGGTTTTTTACGCTCAACCAGTTCCATTATTCAAACAATTGGTCGGGCTGCGCGTCATGTACAGGGACAGGCTATTTTATATGCTGATAATTTAACCGACAGTATGGCAAGGGCAATTGAGGAAACTGAACGACGACGTAACATTCAGGTTGCTTACAACAAACGTCATGATATTATCCCCAAGCCAATTATCAAAAACGAAGAAAATTCGATTTTGGCTTATTTAGACATTTCCCGTCGTTTAAATGCCGAACAACTCGAAGAAGTCTATGAAAAGTCTGACGAGTTACCCCTAGAAAAAATTCCCGAATTAATCGAACAATTAGAAGCTAAAATGAAAGATGCCGCGAAGAATTTAGAGTTTGAATCAGCAGCTAAATATCGCGATCGCATTTTGAAACTGCGGGATAAATTATTAGGTAGAAGCAGAAAATAACAATAAATTATCTAGATCTTTGACCCAAGTTGTAAGAAACAAATTTCCTGGCACCCATTACCCAGCCTCGTGCCGACTAATTTGTTTCTTAGGAGTAAATAATTGATGGGTAAGTGCGATCGCCAGAATAGAAAAAATGCACTCTTTTCAATCAAGCTTTTTGCCAACAGGTATCGGCTTTTGCTTTGATCGATTGGTAGAAAATTTTGTCTTGAAGTTTTTCTTGTTTAAGCTGTTGCTTTAAGATTTCTACTTGATGCATATTAGGATGCTCTTGATAAGTATCTAGCAGGCGCTTTACGGAAA
Source organism: Cyanobacteria bacterium P01_A01_bin.83 (assembly GCA_039030815.1). Taxonomy (GTDB): domain Bacteria; phylum Cyanobacteriota; class Cyanobacteriia; order Cyanobacteriales; family Xenococcaceae; genus Waterburya. The sequence continues at coordinate 3,242 of JBCCDL010000545.1, forward strand.
TCAAAGGTTGCCTTACCTTCTTGGACTGTGACATTGTTTACCTCTATGAGTATATGCAAAATATTTCAAATTTAAGACAACTTTTTATAACTTTAGCCCTCTCTATTAGCAAAGTAAGCACCAGTGGCGATAGTACTAGCTAAAAGCCAACCTAAAAGTGAAACACTAGTTAATAAAATTGTCATCATGCTTCTTGATCGATTAATACTGATTGATTATTATGCATAATTTAGCAAATATGTATAGACATTTTATAGTTTTTTAATAAAAGCCTGAGATTGTTACATTGGGTAATAAAATTCTCAGGTTATTTAAGCAAGAGAAAGTTGATCGCCAAGATTTGAAATTGCTTTGCTTAAAGGGATTGAAGTCACGGTAATTTCTTGCTAAAGCTTGATTATCATGAGAGATTAATTCTTGTGAAAGGTCTTTATGAGGAGAAAAGGCGATCGCTCGGCTACGGGTCGCGTAATCGCTTTACTTCCTCAATTAAACTTCATTCGCAAATACAACCGAGGTACATAAACTAAATCGATAGAATAAAACTGTTGTCATTACTGGCTTTAGTTTATGAAAATCTCTGTTATTGGCATCGGTAATGTAGGTTCGACCGTCAGCTTCGTACTAGCCAAAGACGGTTTGGCTTCAGAACTAGTTCTATACAACCGTACAAGAGAGATTGCTAAAGCTGAAGCTATTGATATTCAACAAGCAATAGCACTTACTCCCCATCGGCTTCTGGTTCGAGATGGAGATATAGAAGATACTGCCGAATCTGACATTATTGTAATTGCCGTTAGTGTTCCCATGAATAAAGAGATGACCAGTCGTGATGAACTTCTCTTTGGTAATACTCAGATTATGCAGTCTTTGATTCCTTCTCTGCTCCAACATAGCCCCAAAGCCATTTTTGTTAATGTCAGTAATCCTGTTGATGCCTTAACCTATCAAATTTGGCAAATTGCTAATCAATATTCTAGACAGACTAATTGGCAACGAGTAATTGGAACTGGCACTTTAATCGATTCGGCAAGATTTCGCGACCTTCTGGCAACTCAACTAGGTATCCATCCCACTGATATAAATGCTTATATTCTAGGAGAACACGGAGAAGGGCAGTTTGCAGCACTTAGTTCTGCCACTTGTGGTGGAGAATTTATTGATGCTAACCCTTCACGCCAACAGATGGTCGAAGATGCCAAACAATCTGCATGGACAATCTTTCAAACGAAAGGCTACACTAATTACACCGTATCATTAGCCGTAAAATTAATTGTTCTTAGCATTGTCGAAGACTTACGATATACCTTACCAGTATCCGTCTTGATTGATGGTTACTGCGATGTTAACAACTGCTGCCTGAGTGTTCCTTGCGTTATTGGTCGGCAGGGTATTCATCGTCGCCTCAAAACTCAGCTTAACGAACAAGAAACTCTGGCATTTCA
>JBCCDL010000546.1:0-4668 GCA_039030815.1 Cyanobacteria bacterium P01_A01_bin.83
AAACTAAAGACAATACTATTGGTCGCCAAAAAATGATCGTATTTCATGTTGTGAACGATCGCTGATTAAAATTAATTGCTATCATTACTTCAATAATTGTTCTCTTTAAGATGATTATCGATAACAATGATATGATCGTGTCTATCGCGATCGCCCTTTCAGCAATCGTATTTAATTACGAATCACTAGCTTTTCTGTTGTTTATACAAAGCTTTAAATTTTCTTTGCTGTACTTTGTGGTCTACAATCGGCTCAGGATAGTCTAAGCCTGCCTTTTCTAAGGGAGGAATCTTACCTGTAACCAAATACTCTGTATCTAGGGAATTAATTTCCGACACCCATTGACGAATATATTCCCCATCACGATCAAACTTAGCTGCTTGAGAAGCAGGATTGAAGATCCGCAGCGGTTTAGGGTCCATACCACTAGAAGCACTCCATTGCCAACCGCCGTTGTTAGACGATAAATCACCGTCAAACAACTTTTGCATAAAGTATTTTTCGCCCCAACGCCAGTCGATAATTAGATCTTTAGTTAAAAAGCTAGCTACAATCATTCGACAACGGTTATGCATCCAGCCTGTTTCGTTTAACTGTCGCATTGCCGCATCAACAATGGGATAGCCTGTTTTCCCTGCACACCAGGCTTGAAATTTGGTTTCGTCGTTTTCCCAAGGAAAGTCTTTAAATTCATCGCGATAAGCACCTTTAGCCAGTTCAGGAAAGAAAAACATGCAGTGCTGGTAAAATTCGCGCCAGGCTAGCTCTTTTTGCCAAGTCAAGACACCACTTTTTGCTTCATCACTACGACAGTTGTGTGCCACCGTTACCGTAGCATGCCACACAGTACGAATGCCGATCGCGCCAAATTTAAGAGCGGCACTTAGTTGAGAGGTGCCATCGATATCGGGAAAATTGCGTTCTTCATCGTAACAGTAGATCGCGCGATCGCAAAATTCTTCTAATCTCTCTTGTGCGGCAATTTCTCCTGGGGCTAGGATTAGAGGGTAATTCCATTGATAGCCGAGGTCTTTTGACGTTGGTAGAGCGATCGCTCCTGCGGATGTAGCGGTTTCTATCTGGGCATCAGATAAGCCTGATAACTGCTCAATCTTCTGGGTTACAGTTGGCTTTTGTTTGCTATACCAGCTACGCCAAAAAGGAGTATAAACCTTGTAGGGTGAATCATTAGACTTGGTGGTAATTTCTCCTGGGGCGTGTAGTAATTGATCCCAAAAATTCTTGGTCTTGATACCTTTTTCCCCTAAAGCCTCACTGACATTGCGATCGCGTTGTTGGGCATAGGGTTCGACATCTAAATTCCAATAGACTGCGGTGGCTGACAGTGCTGTTGCTAGCTGGGGAATGGCATTTTGTGGTTCTCCTTTAATAATTAATAGCTGGCTACCAAGCTGCTGATACTTTTGCTGTAACTCTTTTAAACAGCCAATCATATAGGTAACTCTAGCGGGCGCTATGTCGTCACCATCTAAAATACCTGGGTCTAAACAAAATAAACCAACTACCTGAGAAGTTTGTTCGGTTGCGGCGGCTAATCCCAAGTTGTCGCAAATGCGTAAATCACGGCGATGCCAAAAGAGAATCAAATCAGACATAAGATAAAAAACGCTTAATCGTTGTTATCTTAGCGCCTTTTGTGTTTCACGCTGATATGTCTTCAGAGATAGAATAAATGTGCTAAAAACAGCAGAACAGATTACCAAAGTTAGGCGTTGGTAAATGCGTAATGCTGTTAGTGTAATTTTTGTCTTTGAAGAAGTAAACCCAAATTTGAAAAGCTTATAGCTTAGGGGTGAACGAAAAAATGTGTGGGAGATCGCGCAAAAGTAATGAGTAATGAGTAATGAGTAACTACAAAGCAGTGCGTTTCCTCTTTTACCTTTTACCTCTTACCTTTTACCTCTTACCCGACAAGATAGTTAGCCCCACAGGAAATTTCGTTCACCCCTACAAACAGTAATATTGTGTAAGACATTAGTTAATGACCAACGCCCAAAGTTATTTAGGGCAGATCATTAACTAATCTGAGAATTGCTATAGCGTTCCTAAATTATTCGTGAAAACGTTTTTTTGAATAAACCACGGAGACACAGAGGACACGGAGTAAAGAGAAGAGAGAGTTTTTCATAAACTATTTAGGATTGCTGTATATTGTTACTTCTTAACTAGAGAGCTATTGGAGTTTATTCTTTTTTCTAAGTATTATCATCGGATATTGAAAATGTTTGACAAAGAAATTAGGAAATTTTTCTTCTAGTTGGAAAAGAAGATCAAACAATCTCTTTCCCAGCTTATTATTAGGAATGAGAATTTTCTGATGTGGTGCAAAGAAAGAACGCCAAGGCAATATTTTGATTTCAGTTTCATCTTCAAACCTTTGCCACCAATTAATCGGATAAGCAAAAGCGTATAAGCTGTCCTCACCATTGTTGCTAGAAGCACTATTGAGTTTTTTCCAGGCTCTCTTTACTACACGGAATGGTGATATAAATTTTTCCATCAGGGTGTCGGGGTTTCTATATACAATGATGATCGGTTGACCTGGCTTAGTGACAGAGATTAGCTTGCGGACTGCCTCTTCTTGCTTGAATCTATCCATATGATAAATAGTATGAAGACTAATGGCACAATCAAAAAAATTATTGCTTAAATTGATATCGAAAAAACTGCCCTGTAGAAATACACCGCGATCGCCAATTTTTCTTTTTGCTTCATCTAAAGCTGTTGCGGATAAGTCTACACAATATCGCTTTTGATAATTTTTTGAATATTCAATATATTCTTTATAGGGAATAGCGCCAGACGCCATGTCTAACATGTTGTCTCCTGTTGGCGGAATATGTTTCAATACCCTCAGCCTACATTTGTCATTGTATTCTTGTGCATAAGATCTTAGATCTTCATATCTTTTGGTGTCTTCATATACTCCTTCGTTTGACTCCCAGCCAACCGAATTATAAAAATCTGATATGTTTTTTTCCGCACTGTCCATAATTAACTGTATATTTGAACCTACGCAATTTTACCAGATGCCGCTCATTATAGGCTCTATACTTTTCTGACAAGTGCTAAGTTTTCCTGGCTTGAATAAATAGTAATCAATGCCATTCATAGAAAGATCCAGTCAGATATCGCCCCCGCGAAACTGTAAGATTTACTTAATACATGCAGTTTGATAAATACAGGGATAGATTTATGACCGTTGCTACTAATGTTCCCGCTTTCTGTCAGGGAATTCAGCATTTCAAAGAGCAATTATCTGGATTTGAGCAATATGGACAATCAGCAGCCATCCCAGAAGGAAAAACTGCAATTACCGATCCTACAGACAAAGCGGCTGTCTATCAAACGATGTTGGCAGCAGATGCTTTACGCTACTTAACGCTTCAGGTCACCGCTAGCAAACAGTCGGGTCATCCAGGGGGTTTTGCCAGTATTGCCGATGCGATCGCTTCTTTGGTGATGTTGGGACATAAAAATATTATTACTGAAGTAGGTCATCATGCTCCAGGCTTTTATAGTAATGTTTTCCTCGATACTTCCTTAGAAGCAATGGGCATTAATAATGTTCAGGATATGCGCGATCGCTTTCGGGAGATGCACGGTCTGTTGGGACACCTTTCAGGACAAATTCCTGGCTTGCTTAATCCTGCTGGACCTTTGGGACAGGGACAACATTTTGCCATGGCTGGAGCAAAACTTCACCCAGGAGTCTTATTTCCTGTAACTATCGGTGATGGTGGTTTGGGGGAACCCTATATTATGAGTAGTTTTGGACACTTTAATACGGCATATCCTCAAGTAACTAATTTCTTGCCGATTTTAGTCTGGAATGGCTTTTCCCAGGAACATCACAGCATGGTTTCGACAAAAACTAATGACGAGATGATTGCCTACTGGGCAGGTAATGGCTTTACCGAAATTATTCTGGTGGATGCTAAAGATTACGATGATAGCAAACAAGTAAGCGACTATGTAGACAGTACTTTATTTTCTTTTGACGCTAGAATGGCTTTTTCTCAGGCAGTTCTATCAGCTACAGATAAGGCTGCTAAATCTGCCCTCGACGGTAAGTTAACAGTGTTAATCGTCAAGCAGCTAAAAGGTGCAGGAGTACACAAAAGAGGCGCTCAATCTCACAACCTCTATCCTGGAGATAGCGTCGAAAAAGACTATATTGTCTCTGCTTTAAAAGAACGAGCATTAACCCCCGAAGCTTGGCAGTTAGTCAGGGATAATTATGTTCGTGCTAATGGTGGCGCAGCGGTTGAAACAGCGGTTACTGAAAAAGAATATCCTCTACCTAATTTAGGAACTATTCCTTTAGAAGAATACAGTATTGGCGGAGAGAAAAAAGTAGCCACCACCGCTATGGGTGCGATCGCAGCTTATGTGGGACAGCAGGATAAAGACTTTATTGTGGCAAATGCTGACGGTAATGCAGCATCGGGCATCAAAAACATCAACACGGCTTTAAAAATTATCCACCCCACCACCGACGCCACTTATTTCCAACAGCCGAAGGGACAGGTATACGAACCTTTGAGTGAAGATGCTTGTGCGGGTTTAGCCGCAGCCCAGGCTTTGTTTGGCGCCCGTACTCTTTGGTGTTCCTATGAATCTTTTGCCATTAATGGTTTACCCATC
>JBCCDL010000547.1:0-4667 GCA_039030815.1 Cyanobacteria bacterium P01_A01_bin.83
CAGAGTTTACTGAACCAGAGTTTACTGAACCAGAGTTTACTGAACCAGAGTTTACTGAACCAGAGTTTACTGAACCAGAGCCAAGTCCAGCAAACGAAGTCACTATGCCTTGGCAGGCTGATGCCCCTGAGTTGGATCAACAGCCAGAGTCAGAACCAGTAGAATTATCAACCCCCCCTGAAATAGAAGAGGTAGTAACTACATCAAGTGACTTTACCCCAGAGCAACCTACTAGTTCTCTGGCTCCTGATGAAAATATGGCAGCCGTTGGTACTATGAGTGGGGCAACTCAGCTACAGATACAAACCGCCAGTCTACTTCATCTGCAAAGTAATACCACTATCGAAATTTCCTCTAATTTAGATGTGGTTCATATTGGCAAGCCCAATGGTCAAATTCCTCCAGATATTGACGTGGCTGGGTTTCCTGATTCCGAGGTCGTGTCGCGGGTTCATGCTGACATCAGAATCGAAGGCGATGCTTACTTTATCGAAGATGTAGGTAGTTCCAATGGCACCTATATTAATCATGCTCCCTTGTTACAGGGGAACCGCCATCGCTTGAGGACAGGCGATCGCATTGCTTTAGGCAAAGGTGATTTAGTAACCTTTATTTTTCAATTTAACCAATTTACATAAGTTTTGCTCATAAGTATCAGCAGTAGCGCCAAATTTAATTAATACTCTAAAAGATTACAAAGTGTTAAAAGATAGTAAAAACTTACTTAAGATTTAGCGTACCGCTAAATTATTCTGCAAGGTCAAGTCTAGGTCGTTGCTGGGATCAATGGAAATCAATTCTACTTCATTGCCTCCCAGCAACAATCCAGCCACAGCACCAGCCCCAGCACCTCCCAAAACTTCCAAAGCATCAATATCGCCAAAGACTTCCGCTAGCACTGTCGCCGCTGCACCTCCAATAGCGGCACCCTTAAGAACATCTCCCGTATTGGCACCTTTTTTGATAGTTTCTCTACGAGTCACTACCTCTGAGACGGCATTAATCGACTGAGATGTCCCGTCAGGAAAGACAATTTCCTCCGCTACAAACCAGGAACCAGATTCATCTTCATAGGGTTCGATTTTACCGATAATCTCGCTACCGTAAGGAATTAAGGTATTGCGCCTGCTGTCTCTAACATTAGCTGCAACCAAAAGAGTCACAGGAACTGTTTCGTCAGGAGTAACCAGGATTTTTTCTTCTTCAAACTCAACAGGAATAACAAAACCTTGAGGAACAGTATTGGGAATAGTAGTCCGATTACGTCGGGGAGAGTCATATTCTCGCTCTCTAGTTGGTCTTTGCTCAGGAAAAAGCTGCGCTTGAGCAGGGGCTATATTGAGACTGTTCACTATTGTTGTTGCTGATGCCGACAAAATCATTAACAAAGAAGTGGCTACTTTACGATGTTTTGCGTTAAACATAACTAGACAAAATTATTTCTGTTATAGATTAGTTATGAGAATTTGACGCAGAGTTAGTAATCATGGTTCCAATTGTCATGTTGATGACCCATATCTGGATTTAATCTCGATCTACTGATCTCCTTGTTGACCTCATGTTAGAATCTCGCGTGCGACCTGAAAAAACTCAGATACAACAACCCTTAAAACTTTCCCTCCAAGTCTTATTTTGGAGACATAGGAAGTTAACTACTCTGGTTTTGCTGTGTAGTGTCGGTTGGCTAACCTGGCACCTAAGCCATCTGCGCTCGAATCAATCTGAGCCACAACCTCTACACAAGTCTTCTTTAGTTAGTTTGCGATCGCTAGCTCCCACTGCTCGCAAATCTCAGCTTGAATTTCTGGTCGAAAATTCTACTAAACAACGAGATTCTGAGGGTGATCGTCACCGTGCCCAGTATTTATTGGCGGTGGACTTGCTTGCTCAAGGACAGGGAAAGCAAGCGATCAACTATCTACAAGGGTTAGATCAAGATTATCCCCTACTGCGACCTCAGATTTTGTTTAAAACTGCTCAAGCTTATCAGCAAGTTAAACAGCCAGTAGCGGCACAAAAGACCTTTCAACACCTGATTAAAACTTATCCTCAGCATCCTCTAACGGCTAATGCCCTGTTACTGCTTGAAGATAATCAAGCAGAGCATGAAGCTCAATTAATTCAGCACTTTCCTTTTCATCCCCTCACCCACCAGATTGCTCTGCAACGCCTTAAAAAAAATCCCGATCAGTTTGAACTGTTGTTACTATTGGCAAAATATAGCCGTAATGAGTCTCTCAATTCAATTCGCGATCGCCTGGTGCTAGAATACCCAGCTCAGTTGAACCCAGACGACTGGGAAGCAATTGCTGATGGCTACTGGCGTGAAGGGGAGCATCGTAAAGCGGCAGATGCTTATACCTTAGCTAGTCCCATTCCTCGGAATCTTTACCGCGCTGCTAGGGGATTTCATCGTAATGGCAATCTTAGCACTGCCCGCAGAGCCTACCAAAGACTACTGCGGGAGTATCATGATGCTAGGGAGACGGGACAGGCTTTAATTTATCTAGCTAATATTTCTAGTGGTGACGAAGCCGTAGTTTATTTAGAAAAGGCGATCGCTAAGTTTCCGAACTCTGCTGATCAAGCTTACCTTAGTAAAGCGAGGGTTCATGAAAGGTTTGATAAGCATCACGCTGCTAACGATTCACGACAAAAACTGCTAAATCAAAATGTTAACTCCGCCGCTGCCGCTGAATATCGCTGGCAAACTGCTCAAAAATTAGCCGCCAACGGGAATAAAGAAGATGCCTGGTTGTGGATGCAGCCTGTCGTTAAATCTGAGCAAGAGCTATTTGCTGCTAAAGCTCTCTACACTACAGGACAATGGGCAAAGGAGCTTAATAAACCAGAGGCAGCTCAAACGGCTTTTAAACAGGTAATCAAGCTTTATCCTCAATCTTACTGGGCATGGCGGGCGGCGGTGATGCTTGGTTGGGAAGTGGGAGATTTTAATCAGCTACGTTCTCTTGATCCTGCTCTAAACTTGACCAAACTCTATCGTCCTTTACCAATGGGTTCAGAGGCTCTTCAAGAACTCTATCTGCTAGGGCAGTATGAACATGCTTGGCTCATGCTACAAAAAGAAATTGGACATCCCCAACAGTTGTCAGTGCTAGAACAATTTACAGCAGGAGTACTTAAGCTAGAGCTGGGTCAGTACAGTGCGGGAATGAAGTCTATCTGGGATTTAACCAAACGAGAAAGCCCTGAGGAGATAAAACAATGGCGGGTATTGCGCCAGACTCAGACCTACTGGCAGAGTTTATTTCCCTTTCCTTACCAGGCTCAAATTCGGCAAAATGCGCAACAAGAAGAAATTAATCCCTTACTGGTTATTTCGGTCATGCGTAAAGAGTCTAGTTTTAACCCCACTGTTGATTCTACAGTTGGAGCTATTGGCTTAATGCAAATTGTACCGCCAACTGCTCAATGGGTTGCTCGGCAAACTCAAATGCCAAACTACTCGTTAACCGACCCCGAAGATAATATCAAAATTGGCACCTGGTATTTGAGATATAATCATCGGCGCTATGATGATAATTCTCTCTTGGCTGTTGCTAGCTATAATGCTGGTACAGGAAATGTTAATGCCTGGCTGAATCGTTATGGCATTGAAGATCAAGAGCGCTTTATTGAACAAATACCCTTTAATGAGACTAAAGATTATGTTGAGGGAGTATTTGGTAATTATTGGAATTATTTACGCTTATACAACCCTGAAATTCGTCGGCAGGTAGAAAAATTGCGATCGCCCACATTCGAGGATCAACGCTAAAATCACTAAGCATTGTCAGTTTTTTGGGTTTTCTGAATCAGGATTCCTGCAATACTACCGCTAATAACTCCCTGGATAAATCCACCAGATGCATTTAGCCATAATCTGCTTGGCTCCCCTTGAAGTAGCGTTTGGGCACCGTCCAAAATCGCGTTCGCTAATCCAAATACAATGCCCAAGCTAGCAAAAAAAGGTAATTTAAATTTAGATTTTAAATACGTTTGTGTACTACCGATGACTATTGGGACAACTATCAGCAACATACCAAGAAAACCACGTTTTATATCGAAGCTTTTTGTCACCTCACCATTTCCATTATTGACCCATATTTGGCACGTGTATCCTATTGCCGCACTAATCAAAAAAGCTGTTAGTAGCAGTCCTAGAGTAATTCCTACTTGTTTAATCGGGGATTGATTTGCAAGTGAAAATTTATTCATCTGATTGATTAAAAGTCTTTTCTAACAGTATATTTATCACAAAACATTTCTATCTTTTGGCGAATTACAATCCATAAATCTTTTTTGAAGATAGGTAAGATTACTTTGATACGCTCAAACGACGTAAAGCAATTTGTTTGCAAATACCTTCTACTGCCAAGGTCAAAGACTGCATTAATTCGGAATTCTCACTATAGTCAGGAGGCGCTATATTATCAACTCTTTGATTGATATCTATTTTGTCTTGTACTGACCAGGTTTCAGCGTCTTTCTGTTTATATAAACCTATGCCGATCCCGCCACTTTGATTAACTACAGCGAAACAAGGAGCATCTGAGGCACCATCACCGACATAAATCACCTGAGTTAAAGGAATATACAGTTTATCTTCATCAACACTGCTATAGGCAAACATCAGGTCTTTTTCTTTTTCGGCATCCATGCCTTTA
>JBCCDL010000548.1:0-4665 GCA_039030815.1 Cyanobacteria bacterium P01_A01_bin.83
CAATCATGAGCAACTACACTAATACGAGATGAGGTTACTACCCACTACCTAACCTAAATTTAATAGACTTGTCCTACATATCACTTTATGCGGCTATAGATGAAGGACTTTAGTCTAAGAAGAGTTAGAATTGAAGACTTTGACGAGCAAAATAAAGACTTTACGCTTAATATTTAATAGTTGCTTAAAAATTGGTCAATTTTATAAAAGTTGAATAGTTTAATAAATACCTAAATAGAGTTGTTTACGATGAATTGATCAGTAATTTCTCGGTCATAGCGATAAATCTACCTACTTGCTTATTTTCTCTTTTGCGAATAGGCTTTAGTATCTGTTGATCGAGTAAACAATTTTAATGGACGTTTAATGGACGCAAAAAACATCACGACATTAGAAGAACTATTTGCTGAATTAAATAAGCATAATGCTGAATCCCCGAGTATAGATCCTCTACTCCTATCACAGTTGCAAGGACAGGCTGAAGAAAGTCTGGGATTACTCGATGATGTTGTCAGTGAGTTGCGGATTATTTCACCAGAAGCAGTCAACATTATTCAATGTCTGACCTTACAAATATTTGAGTGTGATAGCGAATTATTAGATGAAGACCAATACAATTATGACTAACTCTTGTCACGCACTGGCTAATTGCTCAAGAATTAGATAATAGATAAAAAGTAAAAATTTTATTTTTTTGTTTTTATATTCAATTCCCGACTTACTTCTTCAATCTTCATCTAAAGGCAATCCAAAACGAACTCTTCCTCTAGCAAAATAACGACCAAACTGCATTTGGTATACTTCGTCTTCTTCCTGGGTTTCTACTTCTAAATCCGAACGAGGATAGCTAACACACAGCAGTGCATATCCTTGGTCTTTAAGCTTGGGAGATAGTCCCATTGCCTCTGGTTGAGCCAGTTCCCCTTTAATAATTTTGACCGCGCAGCTAGTACAAGCACCGTTGCGGCACAAAAAAGGCAATTCGGCACCTTGCTTTTCAGCAGTTTGGAGTATGTATTGATCCTCTGGGACTTCAATGATATGGTCTTTTCCTGTAGAGCGATCGCGGACTTTTACTTGATAAATTTTGGTCATTATAGCTTTTCTGTATAACTAGATATAAAAGGACTGCTGTTTTGGGATTTTAGTCTTTCAGATTGCCTATTTTGTAGTCTACAGTAAAAAAGTGAGCAGAAAATTTTGTCAAGTTAAGCAATCCATGTATAATGATTAATCGGTACGTCTTGTGGAGAGGTGGCCGAGTGGTCGAAGGCGCAGCACTGGAAATGCTGTAACGGGTTTCTCGTTCGAGGGTTCGAATCCCTCCCTCTCCGTATTTAAGCTTAAGCAGTTGAAGTAATGCTTATTAGCCACTTTTTGCTTCAGACAAAGAAGCGAAAGTTAAGAGTAGCAGCACTTTTTGTTCATCTTTAATTATAGTTAGCTTCAAGTCTAATCGTGGCTGCTTCACTTTTGTCTGATTAACTTTAAGCGATCGCTCTTCAGATAGAAATATAGTTCAGATTTCTGTTGCTTCAAAATGCGATCGCCGATTCTTGGGGATCAGAAAAGATTAATTATGCCAGGTTAACTAGTTTGGCACTTAATTCCCAGAGACGTTTGCCTTTATTGGCATCCATCGCTTCATCGGAGATTTCCTGCTTAAATGCCGTGCGGTCTTCTTGCTGACGATTACCCCAGCTATAGTAAACTCCAGACTCATTAAATCCAGGATCAGCAGCTACTTTGGCTACTCTTTCTCCTGCTAGTTCTTCCGTCACATAACCCCCTGTAACCTTTTTCTGAAACCAGGGAAAAATAGTTTGAAACAAAGAATAATGATTGCGGAATAAGCCAGTTTCTGCCACGCATCCAGGGTAGAGAGCATTAAAAATAATTCCTGTAGGTTGATGATAGCGATCGTGTAACTCACGCATCGTTAGCATATTACAGAGCTTGCTATCTTTATAAGCCTTTCCTGGTTTAAACTTTTTACCATCGATCATGGCTACAGGCGCTTGAAAACCCGATTCCATACCTTGTAAATCTCCCAAATCTGGTGGTGCAGGAATGGGGATCTTGCCGCCGATTTCTTTAGGATTAGCGGTAACTGTTCCTAGAATTACTAACCTTTTTTCAGGCGCTGAAGATTTTCTGAGATCTTCGAGCATCAGATTGCACAACAAAAAATGACCCAAGTGGTTAGTTGCCACGCTCAACTCATAACCTTCCTTACTTCGCTGAGGTTCTTTGGCTAAGGGTAAATATACCGCAGCATTACAAACCAATGTCGATAAAGATCTCCCAGTGGCACGAAAGTCCTGTACAAACTGCTGTACGCTGTCTAAGGATGCCAGATCAAGGTGAATAATACTGTATTTATCTTTAGGGATGCTAACTTGAGCTGCTGCCTGTTCTGTTTTGGGTAAATTGCGACAAGCCATGACTACATGCCATCCTCTAGCGGCTAGAGCTTTTGCCGCATATAAACCCACGCCTGAAGATGCCCCAGTAACTATAACAGTTGATTCTTGTACCATGCTCTTAAAATTCTTTTTAAATTTATATCTGTTTCTAAAATCTCATATTCCACAACCTAGAGTGATTAATAAGTCATAAAGCGTCATATTTTTGCTGAGAGATATCATCGCTGTCATGTTATGCAACTTACGGCTTATCCAGCTAAAGATATAGTCATCAATTACTTATACAGTGTCTTATAAGTCAAGTTGGTTATTAATTTGAGCGATTACTACTCTCTCAACTTTCACTCGCAATAGATATAATTTAATAATTTCGGTTCTGGTTAAATGTAAATTTAAAGTATGGATGTAGAAGCTGCCCAACAAATTTTTAGCGCAGGAGAACACCTAGAGCAGATAGGTAAATTAGAGCAGGCAATTGCTTGTTATCAACAGGCAACTAAACTACATTCTTCAAACTATTATTATCACTATAAATTAGGTAATATTCTGCGCCAGCAAGGTAATTCAGAACAGGCTCTTAAATGTTTCCATGAAGCGATCGCCCTAAACCACCATGATTCTTGGTCTTATTATGCTTTGGGGGAGATTTCGATCCAGCATCAAGATATTGCCGCAGCAATTAAGTACTATCGTCAGGCGATCGCTGTTGAACCGCAGTTTTCTTGGTCGCATTACAATCTGGCTCGTCTTTATCAGCAACAAAATCAGCTAGAGTTAGCCAAAGCCTCTTATCAACAGGCGATCGCTTTAAAGCCTGACTATTGTTGGTCACACTTTTTTTTAGCTGAGACTTTGACTTTGTTACAAGAGCGATCAGCAGCAATTGAGCATTATCAACGGGTAATTGAGTTAAACCCTGAGTGCGATCAGGCTTATTTTCAGCTAGCACAAGATTTACAACAAACAGGACAGCTAGAACAAGCAGTACAATACTATCTTCGTGTAATTGAACTGGGAAAAGCTGAGTTTGAGACTTATTATTTTCTGGGAGAAACTTTAATTCAGCTCAATAGACATGGGGAAGCGATCGCTCATTGTGAAGCGGCGATTGAGCTACAGCCCAATAATCTTCAGCCTTATTTCTTGCTGGGCTTAATTTTACTACACCAAGGAGAACAGGCGATCGCTGATTATGGCGATTTAGCAGCTAAAAAATCGATAACATTTCAAATTAATTTAAATTTGGGTTTAGCCCAGGCTTGGCAACAGCAAGGCAACAAAGTGGAGTCGCTACGATGTTGTCAGCAAGCAATAGAAATCGATCCTACAGCAGAAATGCCTTATCGCATTCTGCAATATATTTCCCTAGAGCCTGAGCAGATCACTCAGGCAATAGCTTTTTATCAACAGATTAGCAATACTAATCAAGTTTCTCCTTTGTTGTGGGGTAATTTGGGAGATTTATATACCAAGCAATCTCGTCTTGATAAAGCTATTGAATGTTATCGCACAAGCTGTTATTACAAAACAATTGTTGATTATCCTCAATTAGCAGATTCAAACTGGCAGCATTATAAACAGCAAGCTCCCAATTTTTTGCTGGTTGGGGCAACAAAATGCGGTACAACTTCATTATTTAATTATCTAAGTCATCATCCTCAAATCTTGACTCCTCATAAAAAAGAAATTAACTATTTTAATTTTAAATTTAGTAACGGTTTAAAGTGGTATTTAGCGCATTTTCCTGCAATTACAGATGATAGCGATTACCTTACGGGGGAGGCATCTCCTTTATACTTTTATGAGCCTCAAGCAGCAGAGAGAATCAAGCAGTCATTTCCTAATATTAAGATAATTATTATGCTTAGAGATCCTGTAGAGCGAACTATTTCTGAGTATTATCATGCAGCCAACCATGGCTTAGAAGAACGTAGTTTATCTGAGATAATTGCCATAGAAAAAGAGCTATTAACAACCCAACCCAGAAGTGAAACCTTAAATGATTTTGGTTATCTTTTGAATAGCATTTATATTGAGCGCATAGATCAATGGCGAGCTAATTTTTATCAAGAAAATACTTTAATTATTGATAGCTCAATGTTTTTCCATCAAACTGATGAAATCATGGGGCAAATTTGGCAATTTCTCAATTTAAATACGATCGCTCCACCACCACATATCCGTTACAATATCGGAACTTATCCTCCTGTAAAACAGGAAATTAAGCAGCAGCTTAAAG
>JBCCDL010000549.1:0-4657 GCA_039030815.1 Cyanobacteria bacterium P01_A01_bin.83
CCCCCAGATCCAGAGGAGAATTATCGTCTTAGCGCGATCGCCATAGAAGACAATTCTTCACAACCACAGCTAACTTCTCAGAAAATTGTCGAGGCAACTAGATGGATGCGTAATGCTAAAGGCAAAATAGAGTTGGTAGCCCCACCCTCTACAGGATTATCGTCTGACTACCATTTAAATTCTGCTAACTGCAATAGCAATTCATAATTGCCAAATGTCAACCTTAAGAAACCAGCGACGAAAAAAAACCTCGTTTAGATGGTTGAAGAGAATAATTTTAATGCTGTTAGCCTTTTTGATGTTTACTAGCAGTTCGATTTTATCCATTCACCATGCAATAGCTCAAGAACCAGTAGCGACGGCTTCAAAATTAACCATTAAAGGTAAACAACTCTACGAACTAGGTAAATTTGATTCAGCAGCACGAGTTTGGCAAGAAGCAGTCAATATTTACGAACAATTGGGTGATGAGCAAAATAAACATCAAAGTTTGATTAATGTAGCCGAAGCTCTACAGGCTGATGGAAGATATTTGAGAGCTTGTGGTGTAGTTCTTCAGACTTTTAAGATCGATCAGTATAACTGCCGAAACTTAATCGAACTAAAAAACAGCGATCGCGCTTTTTATTCCTGGTTCAAAACTTTGCAGCCACAGTCTGCAACTCTAACTCAAGCCAAAGGCTTACATAGTTTTGGAGATATTTTACAAAAACTCGGTCGTCTCGATTTATCCGAAAAAGTCTTACAAAAAAGTTTGCAAATTGCTCGTCAACGATCATCCTCTCAGATAGAAGGTGCAGTTTTGCTTAGTTTAGGGAATAATCAGCAAATTTTGGGCGATCGCACGCAAGATTTTATCCCGCACTGGCAGCAACACATTAATTTACCGTTGACCTGTAAGGTACACACTGATAAAGCAGCTCTACCTTTTTACCAACAGACGCTATTGCTATATGAGCAAGCAGCTAATCGATTTGCAGCTCCTATTCCCTGGATTAAGATCCAGCTCAATCGTTTGAATCTTTTGCTCAAAATTAATGCTCGATCCCAAGCACTAGAGCTAGCACGGCAAATCTTCCCCGCACTAAAGCAATTACCCCCTCAAGCAGACACAATTTTTTTGCGGATTAACTTAGCCAAAAACCTAGTTTGTCTCCAGCAAAGCTCACCTGGGATCGCACCTCTTCAATCAGAAGTAGTGGAAATTTTGACCACTGCCGTACAACAGGCTCAAAATCTAGGAGATCGACGGAGTGAATCTTATGCTTTGGGGTATCTCGGTTGGTCATACATCCAAAGTCAGCAAATCGATCAGGCTTTTTCATTGACTCGACAGGCTCTGTTTTTGGCTCAAGCAATTCCAGCCCAGGATGTTGCTTATAAATGGCAATGGCAATTGGGATATCTGCTCGAAACTCAAGGAGATATCCCAGGGGCGATCGCAGCTTATCGCAATGCCGTAGATCTATTGCAGTTGCTTCGTTTTGATTTAATCGCCGTGCAAACTAAAACCAGATTTTATTTTCAAGAACAGGTCGAGCCTGTATATCGCCAACTGGTAGATTTATTGCTACAAACAGACGAAAATTCTGCTCTAAAACAGGTCAATCTGCAACTAGCCCGTCAAACAGTTGAATCATTGAGGTTGGTAGAACTAGAAAACTTTCTGCAAAAAGCCTGTTTAGAACCCAAAATAGAAATAGATCGAATTATCGATCGCCAAGATTCAACCGCAGCAGTTATTTATCCGATTATTCAACAGCAACAGTTGACCATTATCCTCAAGCTGCCAGGACAAAAAAAACTTCGCTACTATTCAACCGCCGTTTCTCAAGAGGTATTAACAAATACGATCGCTAAGCTAGAATCCTATTTACCTGACGTTACCAGAACTTCTCAAGTCAACCAACTTTCTCAGCAAATCTACAGTTGGTTAATTAGCCCCATAGAAAATGACTTGAACAACAATCAGATTGAAACTTTAGTATTTGTACTCGACAGTTTTCTCGGCAACATTCCCATGTCAGTTCTTTATGACGGCGATCGCCAGCAATATTTAATTGAACAATACGAGATCGCTTTAGCACCAAGTTTGCAGTTGGTTGATGCCAAACCGCTTCGTAATTCACCGATGAAAGTTTTAGCTGCTGGTATTAACAAAAAACGTGTGATTAAAGATCGAGAATTCACCTCCTTGGCTAATGTCGGACAAGAATTGTCTCAAATTCAATCAAAAGTTTCTAGCACTACAGAGCTTCTCAATAATAAATTTACCAAGACTAATTTACAAGACCAACTGAAGGATAATACTTTTTCGATAATTCATCTAGCGACTCACAGTCAATTTAGTTCTAGTTTAAACCAAACTTTTATTTTGACTTGGGAGCGACTGCTGAGAATAGAAGACATGGTTAACCTGTTTCAAACCAGCTCTGCTAAGAATTTCGAGCCGATTGAATTACTGGTTCTCAGTGCTTGCCAGACAGCTAAAGGCGATCGCTTGGCTTCTCTTGGATTAGCTGGCATTACCGTGCAATCGGGAGTAAACAGTACCCTGGCAACACTTTGGTCGGTGGACGATTTTTCCACTACTCAAATAATGAATCAGTTTTATCAAGAATTAAATAGTGGTGCAACAATAGCTAAAGCAATTCAAAAAGCACAGCTTACTATCTTAAATAAAGAACCAAGACCCTATTTTTGGGCTCCCTTTGTTCTATTGGGAAATTGGACTTAAGTCTACTTATATGAAATACCTAAATGTTTGCTACAAATGATTCTGTTTTTAGCTTTTAGCTTTTAGCTGTTAGCTGTTAGCTTCTTGGCTGCAAAGCAGCCTGCAGCTAAGAGCTACCCTAAGATTACTTTTTAATTTCATACTTTAAATCAGCAACGCCTGGTAATCGGATTTAGTATAAGAATCAGTTGTTTATAACTTTTGGCAACAGTACTATATTTTCTAAGCCGTTTGTCTTTTCATCAAATTAGCAAAGATTCCCTCTTGAGAGCTAAGCTCTTCAAAGCTTCCCTGTTGCATAATCCGTCCTTTTTCTAGTACATAGATGCGGTCGGCATTACGAATTGTACTCAGTCTATGGGCGATCGCAACTTTAGTAACTTTTAATCTGTCCAAATTTTCGCTAACAATGTCTTGAGTGCGATTATCCAAAGCACTGGTAGCTTCATCAAAAAACAAAATACGAGGCTTCAAGACTAGAGCTTTGGCAATTAACAGCCTCTGCCTCTGTCCTCCCGAAAGGTTTCCACCACCTTCACTAATAACCGTGTGCATTCCCATGGGCATAGCTTCAATTTCCTCGGCGAAACCTGCCATGCGAGCTGCATCCCAAGCTTCGTCTAGGGTGATTTTTGCACCTCCAGCCAGGTTATCAAAAAGAGAACCAGACATAATTGTGCCATTTTGTAACACAACCCCTAATTGTCGGCGTACGGCACTCACATCTAGTCCCGATAAATCTTGACCATCATAATGGACACTACCATCTTCTGGGGTTTCAAACCCTAACAACAAACGGAAAATAGTAGATTTACCACTACCAGAACCGCCTACCAAAGCAATAAACTCACCAGGTTCAGCATGAATGGTGACATTTTCTAGAGTCAGGGGGCTATCTTGACGATAGCGAAAAGATACATGATCGACCTCGATTCTACCAATAAGTTGTCCTGGGTCGGCTTTATTGAGTTCTACTTCTGGTAGAGTTTTGACGATTGGTTGCGCTCTTTGCCACTGAGGAACAATTTGGAGAATATCCGTGGCTATATTACTGATTTGTGTAGCTCCACCCAGAAAAGTAGTAAAGGCGCTATTAAAGGCGAGGAAAGTTCCCACAGTCAGTCCAGGCTGACCATTCGTCTCGGCTTTAGTAAGTAGATGAACTGTCAGACCAAAGAGGATACCAGTGGTGACTAGAGGCATCACTGTATTAAATATGGCAACAAGGTCTTCAATGAGTTGAGTACTGAGTTCGAGCTTGATTTGTTTGCTATAGTCTTTACTCCAGAACGCGAAAGCTCTTGATTCTGCACCAGAAACCCGAAGTTTAGAAATACCGTTAATTAATTGAACCACCTGCCCAAAAAGATTACCTTCAATTTCTAGTAAAGGACGTACTTTGCGTACTAGAATTAGTCCAGATAAAGTAGTGACAATCACAATTAGGAGCGACGTACCCACAGCAACAAAAGCCAAGGGTACACTATAAAAAAACAGTAGTCCCAGATTGAGTAAAGCAAAAGCACTGGTAACTAGTTTTATGAGAATATTACTGCCTATTTGCCGTCGAATGGTAGTAATGGAGTTCGTTCGAGATAAAAGATCTCCCGTGGTATATTGACGGAAGAAAGAGACTGGTAAATTGAGTAGTCGATCCCACATCGCCGATTGAGTAGCAGCATCGGAAGTACTTTCAATTCTTAATAAAGAGAATCCTTGAGCCAAGCGAAATAATCCTGTAGCAAAAGCAGCAATTATTAACCCGCAGCCAAGCTGGATCAAAGTAAAGCGATCGCTGTCAGGAATAGCATTATCTATGGTAATTGCAGTAGCTTGAGGAATCAGCATTCCCAACAAAGTAACGGCGATACTAGCAAAGATAATAATGGCAATGTCTTTTTCCCTACCCCTAAAGGCAAA
>JBCCDL010000550.1:0-4645 GCA_039030815.1 Cyanobacteria bacterium P01_A01_bin.83
ATTCTGCTGCGCCCATTGGTCTAAATAAACCCCAGAATCATAGCCCATCTTTTCGCTGTCTGTATCAAAACAGGCAACTGCCACATCTTCTGCTACTTCTCGGTCGAGGCAAGAATCCACGGTAATAATTGCTAAACCCGCTTCACTGGCTTTTTTCAATGCCGACAAAGAACCCAAAGGATCGCTGGGACGGAGAATGATCGCATCCATTCCTAACTCGATCATGCTCTCAATCGTTGCCGCTTCATCTGCAATAGTATCTTCTGACTCAAAGCCCCATATATCTACTCGGCGATTTGCTGCTCGACGCATTCCTAGTTCGTATGCTTCAAACAGACTGCTTGGTTCTTGGGGCTTAATTAAGCCAATACGTAATGTAGGTAACATAGCTAAGGTAATTTTCTGTTCCCATTGGGGAGTCCGTTTTGTGGTTTGCCAGTTTTTACCCCGCTTAATCTGAAAGATATTAGCCCATTGAGCGCCTCGGAAATCCGCCCCCCGCAACTGAGCATCAAAAAACCGAGTTCGTCCTTCCAGGTTAGTGAATCTGAGAGAAGCAGCTTCGAGATTTACTTTATAAAAATCTGCATCTTTTAGATTAGAACGATTGAAATTAGCCTGTTGAAGATTTGCTCGGTAAAAATTCGCTCGCTCAAAATAGCTCCAGGGGGCTTTGGTATTGACCATGGAGGCATTAGTAAAGTTAGCCTGGGAAGCTGTAGCGCCATAGAGATTAGCTTCATCTAAGATTGCACCTGTTAAATCTGCTTCGGTTAGATTAGCCCGAGATAAATCGGCACCTGTCAAGTTAGCTTCTCGAAGGTTAACTCCCCTAAGATCTACCTTTTGTAGATTGGCATTTGAAAGATCGCTACCTGATAAATTTGTCCCAGTCAGATCGGCATTACTTAAATTAGCCTCTGCAAGTATCGAATTGGATAGATCCATTGGCTTCCAAGAACGGAAAGACCCTCCCCTCAGACTCTGAAGATTAAAAGACCAGCGAGAACAGCCGACGATCTCTAAGTTGACTAATTGAGCATTAGGAGCCATCAAACCAGGATTATCAGCACATTCTTTATCCAGCAATTCCAAGGCAACAATGCGCGATTGTGAGTATTTATGACCTTTATGCAAGAGAATTTCTCGTGCTTTTTGGATTTGTTGTCGCTCACGACCAGGAATAGTAACGATGTAGGATACCATAGCAAAGAGCAAAGCAGCCTCCCCCAACACCGCAGATAATTTAATTAAGGAAAGCCCTTTAAGAAAATCTACCAAATCTGAGACCTTAGTATCGAGTAAGGAAACAGGTTTTAACCAGGAAGCTACAGGAGTATTAAGTTGGGACTTAGCACTAGTAGTCTGATATTTAGCCGTATTTTGATAGCCTTTGGTGGAAAGGTAACGCTGTAACTGTCTGCGATAAGAGACTTCTGATAGCTGAAACATAGCAGATGCTTCACGGATTTTCTGTTGTCGTATCTCTGACTCTGGCAGACTAGCAATGATCTTAAAACTCTGGAGTAAAGCCTCCATTTTGGGTTCAGAGTTATCAGAATATGCAGGTTGCTGAGAGAAATCTGGCGAAGGATTCATAAGTAAACAGTTATAAATAAATAGATAATGCTTTAAAGCGAGCTTTGATGGTCATAATTACTAGAATTAGCCAACAACGCGATTAGACATGCGGCGTGGAACCCAGCGCCTTACATGGGTCACCCACTTTCGTCTTTGTCTCGCGTTCAAGTTACTTAACCATTGAGGCGAAGTCTAATAGTTCGATTTTCTGAAAACCTTCAGGCTTAATTTGACTGACTATAATCAGATCTGCTCCCTGATTATCTCCATCAGTAAAGTCAATGGGAATTCCCCCAAGATTGAATCGAGATTTTTGTACCTGCTGGAGAAAATTTTCTGTGGTTAGTTCTCCTGGAATATCCCGCAAAATTTTTAACACCATCTTGCCCACCACGTAACCTTCCAAGGAAATTACTCCCAAGTTTTTTCCCAAAGCGCTGCGGGCTGATTTAACAATAGGTAACTCTGAGTTCAACAGAGGTACTACTTGGGTCATGATAACGCCTTCGGTCACATTGTATTCTGACAAATCCCAGCGCAGTTCATCCGCTCCTGTAAAGGAAAGAGCTGATATAATCCATTTATTTGCTTCTTCCTGAGACTTTTTAGCAAAATAAGTTAAATTACGATAGGTGGCAGCAGTTACCACCAGTTTGCATTTATTACCGCTCTGAGATTCCCAGTTTTTTAAGGAATTATACCCAGGTTCACTCTTCAGAGTATTGCGAGTGTAGATACCCACTGGTCCGATATTATTGCGATCGCGGAGCGTACCCGAAGGGTAATCGCCTGTAGCCTGTAAAACTTGGTCATAACCTGCAATAATTTCTTTACTAGCTCCCGCCTGAGCCAGGGTTTGTTTCAGATTCTCCAGTGCATCCAGTCCGTAACTATCATTTTGAATGTAAGCACAGACTTCTTCTGGAGTCACTCCCGCCGCCAGAGCCATTTTGATAACCGTCGCGATTTCCTGCTCATAGCTAGCTCGATAATTAACGATCAATGGGGAAGCATTTTCCCGCAAGAGCCTCGCTCCTGTAAAAAAGCCGACCGCAGGAATATTATGTTGTGTCAAAATTGGTAAGGTTAACTTGGCAGTGGGAGTTCCTACATTACCCAGAGCCAGAAAAATATCCTCTTCTTCCAGTAGTTCTAAAGTAGCTTGACGAGCGCTGGCTGGTTCGTAATAGTCATTTTTAAAGCTGATTTCAAGCGATCGCCCTTGAACTCTCTCTCCTGCTAAAGCGGCTTCGATACCTAATCGCATCCCATTCCCTATAGCTTCATCTTGACCTTGGAGAACCAAGACTGAACCTAAATGAATCTTCTTTTTAGTGACGCCAGGACTCTGGGCAAGATTATGATCGCAACCAGCAGTAAGTATTCCTAGGGATACTAATGCCAGTAACTTTAATACCAGCAGCAATCGGGGGTTATATTTTTTCATAGCAAGATGGTGAAAGCCAGCACTAGATCAGCTCGATTAGCCTCTGGATCAAAATCTATAAGTAATACGAGATTAGGTTAGGACAGTTACTATCTACTACTTGCTATCTACGAACAGTTAGATAAACTTGTTCTCATATAACTTTGTACGGCTATGATTCCAGGTTCTAATCACACATAAATCTAAGATTTATTGAGGGGTTCGACATCAGTATTACTACGAAAAATCCTAGATCTTTATCAATGAATAATTAATGCACGCTGCGTAGCAGCGAAGTCGTGCGCTAGCGCGACGAACTGGGCGTACGCCCTGCGATAATTAATAATTGTCTAATTCGGTACGGACGGCTGAAATGTCGGAGGTTTCCTCCGACATCGCGTCCTCTTAAGTAGGGGCGAACAGCCGTTCGCCCCTACTACATGCGGCAAACTTATAACGGAAACTTTTATCTTCGTCGCGTAATTCAGTCAAGCCACATAGTTAAACTAGTAATGCAACCAAACTTAGGACAAGGTAATCTTTGTCCTCTAAATAATAATTTAGATGAATCAAAAACTAGTTTTAGTTGGTGGCGGACATTCTCATGCGATCGCCTTGAAGCAATGGGGACTCAATCCTATACCCAATATAGATTTAACCCTGATTAGTAATGTGCTAGAAACGCCTTATTCGGGGATGCTTCCTGGTCATGTTGCAGGGTTTTATAGCTACGGTGAAACTCACATTGATTTGCGCAGTTTAGCTCGTTTTGCAGGGGCGGAGTTGATTATTGATCAGGCAATAGGAATTAATCCTGATCACAATCAACTAATCTGTCAACAGCATCAGCTTGAATTTGATTATCTTTCCTTTGATATTGGCAGTACACCTCAAACCATTACTGTTCCTGGGGCTTCAGAATATGCGATTCCTGCCAAACCTGTACCCAAATTTCTTCAGGCTTGGTACAAATTAAAACAATCTGCTCAATCTTGTCCCGCCCAACCATTGTTAATTGCCATCGTCGGCGGTGGTGCAGGGGGAGTGGAGTTAGCGCTGAATATGCAGGCTTGTTTGCAGACAATTTTTAAAACTCAAAGTCAGGATCTCCTCACCATACATTTGATTCATCGTGGTCGGCAGCTACTAGGGGGACATAATGATTGGGTAAGTAAGCAGCTTACCAAAACTATTGGGCAAAGAGGTATTCGGCTACACCTCAAACAAAATGTCATAGAGATCTTAGCAGATCGGATAATTTGCAACTCAGGACTCGAAATTAAATACGATCATGTTTTCTGGGTAACTCAAGCCACGGCACCAAACTGGCTTAAAAAATCTGATTTGGCTACCGACGAACAGGGGTTTATTTTGGTTAACAATACTTTCCAATCAATATCTCATCCTCAGATTTTTGCCGCAGGGGATATCGCAACTATGAATAACTATAATCATCCCAAAGCGGGAGTGTTTGCCGTGCGTCAAGGACAACCTTTGTTTAATAACTGGCGACGGATATTGTTAAACCAACCATTACAAGACTATATACCTCAAGATAAATATCTGGCTTTGATTGGTACAGGCGATCGCAGCGCGATCGCATCTTGGTCGAATTGGGGTAGTCGGTCGCGTCTTTTC
>JBCCDL010000551.1:0-4637 GCA_039030815.1 Cyanobacteria bacterium P01_A01_bin.83
CTAACATCTGCTTTTCGGCATCTTTGGCGGGATAATCTACCAATAGCTTAAATAAGAACCGATCTAGCTGTGCCTCTGGTAAGGGATATGTTCCCTCAAATTCTAAAGAGTTTTGTGTCGCAATCACCCAAAATAACCCAGGTAACACCATAGTCTCTCCATCAAGGGTGATTTGTTGTTCTTCCATTGCTTCGAGTAAAGCTGACTGGGTTTTGGGAGGAGTACGGTTAACCTCGTCTGCTAGTAGAATTTCTGTGAAAATTGGTCCTTTTTTGAGAATGAACTCACGACTATTGAGATCGAAAATATTGGTTCCCAAAATATCTGAGGGAAGAATATCGGGAGTTAATTGAACACGGCGAAAATCAGCGGCAATTAGTTTTGATAAAACCTTAACCAGTAATGTCTTACCTGTACCAGGTACTCCTTCAATAATGACATGACCACCACTAAGTAATGCCATGAGTAATTGTTTGACCAGATCTGCCTGACCAATAACGATTTCATCTATTTTTTGACTGAGATTATCGAGCAAAGAATTATTGACCATCAGGCACTATGCTTAAAGCTGTGTTTATCTCAAGAATTTAACTACAGTAGCGTTTTAACTCTTTCCTAGATTGATGTAAAGCAATAGATTCTTAATAATTTTGTGATTTTACCAAGGTTTCGACTTTAGCTTAATAGTTCCTGAAGAGAGCTATTTAATTTTGATTGAGGTTGAAATGATCTTATATTTCCTTTTTTACATCCTGTCGCTAATATTTTGCTGTTAGGACTAAATGAAACTGTCTGTATTGCTTCTCCATGATCGATAGTAGAGATCAATTCCCCTGTATCTAACTTCCATAGTTTTAAAGTTTTGTCTTTACTACCACTGGCTAAAATTTCGTTATCTGCACTTATAGCGACAGAAGTAACGTCATCACTATGCCCCTCTAAGGTAGCTATTTCATTTCCTGTATCAGCTTGCCAGATTTTGATAGTCTTATCCTTACTACCGCTGGCAATCAGTTTACTATCGGGGCTAAAAGCTATTGAGTAAACTCCACCAAACCAATCAGAGTGACCTTTTAAAGTAATGCTTCTGTTTTCTGATAGAAACCATAGCATAACCGTTTTATCATTAATATCACCGCTGCTAGCTAAGATACTTCCATCAGGGCTAAACGAAACGGCATTAACATTATCTGTGTGACCTGTTAAAGTGCAGACTTGCTCGCCTGATTTTAATGACCAAAGTTTGACTGTTTTATCATCGCTTGCAGAAGCAATCAACTTGCCTTTGGGATGAACAGCTACTGAATTTACTGCTTTTTGATGACCAGTGAAAGTGAAAATTAATTTTTTAGTCTGTAAAGACCAAAGTTTAATTGTTTTATCTTCTTCGGCACTAACCAGAGTTTTATTATTACGATTGAAAGCAACACAGTTAGCGGAATCTGATTTAAAACAAACTGTATTGACTAATTTTCCTGTTTCTAGCTGCCAAACTTTTATAGTCTTGTCCTTACTTGAGCTAGCCAAAAGTTTACCGTCGCTGCTAAAGCAAATAGATTTGATTCTTTCGGAATGTGCTTGAAGTTTTGAACTGTGTATTAATTGATTAATAGTCATTATTTAATTTTATGAGCCATCTAAAAAGATAATTCCCTTAAAACTTAAATATATGAAGCTCAAATATAAAATCTTACTGGGTTATGGCTTATCCTTAACTTTAATTGTTTTGGTTGGTGGCTGGGGTATAACTAACCTCCGTCGTTTAGGAAAAGCTAGCAACGCAATCCTAAAAGAAAATTACAATAGTATTTTGGCAGCAGACAATACTATTGAGTCACTTGAACGACAAGACAGCGCAATTTTGTTATTTCTCTTGGAAAATCGCACTCGCGGTATTCAGCAGTTTCAGAATAATCAGATTGAGTTTTTGAAGTGGTTAGGACGTGCTGAAGGTAACATTACTATCCCAGAAGAAGCAAATATCATTGCTAGTATTGAAGCTGCTTATCAAGATTACTTAGATGCTTTTTTTAGACTACAGCAACAGGACAATGCGACTACCGAAGACTACTATCAAACAATCTTACCTATCTTTGAACAAATACGCGATCGCAGTACTCAACTACGAAATATAAACCAATCGGCAATGGAAGCCGCTTCGGAAAATGCTCAACAAATATCGAGTCAGGCAGTTTGGTCGATGGCAGTTGCAGGCGCTACCGCAGCAGGAATCGGTCTCGGGTTTAGCTTGCTGTTGACCCGTCGTATTGTTCAACCCCTGATAGAAATGACCACCGCTACAGAAAAGATTGCTAGTGGTGAGTATGATATTGCCCTCCAGGTTAAGTCTCAAGATGAGTTGGGCATGTTGGCGCAAGAAATAACTACCATGAGTAAAAGACTCAAGGCATTTCGCGATCTCAACGTGGGTAAGGTGATTGTGGAAAAGCAGCGCAGCGATGCCATTGTTCAAAGCATTGCTGATGGCATTATTGTCGTCGACAGCGAACTCAAAATTATTGCGATTAATCCCATTGCGGCTAACATTGCTAACGTTAAATCGATGTTAGCCACCAATAATCATTTTCTCGATGTGTTTAGTGACCGCACTCTGTATCAGCACCTTAAACATACTGCCGAAACGGGCAAGTCTCCCCAACTAGAAGACGATATTTTGACGGTAGAGAGGGAGCAACATACTAAGTATTATAAATTTGCCATTACCCCTGTTGTTACTGAAATAGAATCAGTGGTGGGGGCAATCTTACTGTTACAGGATGTCACTACACTCAAGGAATTGGATAATCTTAAAAGTGAATTTGTGGCTACGGCTTCCCATGAATTACGCACCCCATTAACGGGAATGGCAATGAGCCTTAATTTACTGGCAGAAACTACAGAAGATAAGTTGTCAGAATCGGAAGCAGAATTATTAGATTCGGCTGTTGAAGACGTAGAAAGGTTACGGGGTTTGGTTAACGATCTGCTGGATCTATCCAAAATTGAGTCGGGTAAACTAGAGCTAGATTTTGTGGAAGTGTCAGTCAACTTTTTACTAGACAAGGCGGTTTCAGCTTTAAATATCCAAGCCGAACAAAACCAAGTGACATTAGTTACACAGCCTCTATCGGAAGATATAAAGACTAAAGCAGATGCCAATAAAATCATTTGGGTGTTAACTAATTTGATAGCAAATGCTTTACGCTATAGTGATCCTGGAGGAGAAATTAAGATTGGTGCAACGTCTAGAAATACTTGGGTGGAGATATTTGTAGCTGATCGCGGTGCGGGTATTCCCCTTGAGTATCAGGGCAAAATTTTTGAGAAATTTGTTCAGGTAGAAACAGCCAAAGATGTCGGTGGTAGCGGTTTGGGTTTAGCGATATGTAAAGAAATGGTTCAAGCTCACGGAGGTAGAATCTGGGTTAATTCTACTGTGGGAGAAGGCAGTACTTTCACCTTTACCATCCCCAATTAGACATAGTTAATTTAATTAGGAGTTCTAACATAATGTCCCAGGCAAAAATATTAGTAGTTGATGATGACAAAAATATTAGACGTACTGTAAGTATGGCTTTAGAATCTCTTGATTATTTTGTACATACGGCATTTGATGGTAATGATGCGCTGGTACAGTTAACTGGTGATCAATACGACATGATCATTACCGATCTCAAAATGCCAGGTATGAACGGCATGGAGTTACTAGAACAAGCGATCGCTAAATATCCTGAGATTCGGATTGTGTTGATTTCAGCCCATGGAACGGTAGATAATGCTGTCGAAGCAATGAAATTAGGTGCAGTAGACTTTCTGCAAAAGCCCTTTACTCCTAAAGAATTGAGAAATTTGGTTCACAACGTCTTAGAAACAAAACCAACTGAAGCAGAATCAGTATCAGAATACAGCGCTAGTCTCAAAGCTGCTAGAAACTTCGCTAGGAAAAGAGATTTTGATAATGCGATCGCTCAATCAAAAAAAGCAATTGGTTGTGATCCTGCTAAACCCGATGCCTTCGACTTTTTAGGACAGTTACAGGAAACTTTGGGTGATTTTGACAGCGCCATCAAAAACTACCGTGTAGCCATTAGCTTAGATCCTACTTATCAAACTGCTAAAAAGCATTTAGAGCGAGCTACCAGTAATTCTAATAGTGCTAGACCAAAGCTTTAACAATGAACAGTGAACAATTAAAAGATATCAGCTAAGTCTATAGTTAGTCCTGGTAGTATGTCTTCACCTGATAAGCTGCTAGGATTGTTTAGTATTTCTTTCTCTTTCTCGTCACTCAGGCGATATATTTCTACCTGTTTTTCATCTGGGTTAATTAACCAGCCTAGTTTCACACCACAGTTCGTATACTCTGCCATTTTTTGCTGTGTTGCTGATAACTCATCGGTAGGGGACATTAACTCTATGACGAAATCAGGATCTATCGGTGCAAAGCCTTTTTTTTGCCGATCACTTAAACTGCTCCAACGTTCAATTGCTATCCAGCTAACATCTGGTGATCGAATTGCACTATTTGATAATTTAAAACCTGTAGAAGAATCAAAAACTATGCCCAACTTGTTCTGACGATTCCAAATTCCCACTTGAATTAACAAATCTCCGTTACGTTTCCCGCTTTCACTTCC
>JBCCDL010000552.1:0-4605 GCA_039030815.1 Cyanobacteria bacterium P01_A01_bin.83
AGAGGCAATGTATGCCTGAGTAGCTCTATTGAAGCTGTTTTGAGCCGAAGCAATAGTGCCTGACATATCGAAAGATGAGTTGTCAATTTCGACAAATTCTTCTGGGGCAGAGGTTGCGGTCAAGCTGGTATCGTCCTGCGCCGAAATTGACACATCTCCAGATGTTGTGGTCAGGGTACTGTTCTCGACAGAAGCAGTAACTTCTCCCGTCAAACTATTCTTAGCAATAAAACCATCGGCTGAATAACTAGAAGAACTAAGGGCATTAATATTAGCAGTATTACTTACCGTCACCGTGGCGTTAGCGATACTGGCGATCGCGCTTTCGTCAATGGTGTTAGTGACAGAGCCATCCTCACCGCTAATAATGTCTACAATGGAGGCAGTATCTGAACTGGAATTGACTTCTCCTGCCGTAGTCGCACTGATATCTAAAGTATTTAGCGTTAAGTTACTGCCGCTAATGGAAACTGAGGCGTTATTGCTCAGGTTAAGATCGCCTGAAGCATTGATATTATTAACTTCTGTGGTTGCCTGTAAAGTTAAATCATCAGCAGAAATTGTCGAGTCGACAATACTAATTGAAGCTGTTGCGCTCTCTGCATCGGAATCATTAGCTGTAAAGAGTAAGTCACCTGTAGTTGAGAAATCAGTAATAGTCTCAAAGTTAATATCTTCTGCTAAAACGCTGATATCTCCATCAAAGCTAGTCCAACTACCAGCCCCCTGCTGGAAGGTAACGCTATCAAATCCGTCCCCAAGGTTGATGGAGAAGTTATCTATACTACCAACTGCAAAATTTGCAGCAGTAAAGTTAATTCCATCTTCGCTATACTCAATCTCATTACTCGAATCTACCTGGATAAATAGCGAATCATTAGCAGAGTCTCCTGTGATGCTGAAGGTAGTGTCGGGAGAAACGTTTAGAGCTAGAGTCTCGGTAAAACTAGCTAATGATGCTGAATCAAAAGGGAGAGAGGTTTCAACAGTCCCGACATTCACTTCTAAATCCCAGTCACCACCTAGCGTCGCATCGCCCGTTAAATCATCAGATGCTGCAACATCTGCCCCCGTTATAGAACTAAGTTTCTCAACAAACTCAGTTCCGCTTTCCCCTGCTGCCACATTACAGCCAAAAAAGAGCAGATCAGCGTCGGGAGACAAGGCATTAGACCAACCTTGTAGATTACTACTATATTCGTCTATGTTGTCTAGGCTGAGAGATGTAGACCCTAATTTTAAACTTCCTGATTCTCCATGAGAAACTACATGAACTGCCGTAATATCTGTGCGTTGGGCAAGGACATTGCTAATCTGCAATACTCCATCTGCCTCCGAATCTAAAAAAACTACCTCAGCCTCTGAGATAGCCCCATCGATAAAGCTTTGGTAGTTATCAATACCTGTATCAACAAATATAATTTCTTTGCCAAACAGTAGATCATTCCCTGTTTGCAACTCCGATCCAACAGGAGTACTGTTAAAATCGTCAATATTACCAATAGTATTCATGAGAAGATTAGAAGATTAAATTTAAAAAAGAATCTAGTTTGCTATGTCTCTGCTTTTATTGACACGGCAATTTGCTCATATTTTTTTAGTGAGCAACTGAATATAGAAAAAGTTTATGATCGCGCACAACAAATCCTGACAGTTTATAGTGCCTGCTTAGATTTGATGTATGTCGCCAATAATATTAAAAAGTTTTGTGTTTTGAAGTTAGCTTCTATTCTGAAAAGACGCGAACAACACTTCAAAGCCTAACGGAGCAAAAAGTTCAATAATAGCCTGGTTTTAGCTAAAACCAGGTAAAGTAATCGGGTCAGCGTTACACCGACATTTTACGGAGGTATAACGCTGAGCGCATTCCGCAGTCAGAATCGGTAATTAGTCGAGAGTAGCGCTGGGATTAGCTGTACCACCAACACCTTCAGGACCAGTGAAAGAACGAACCAAACCTATGATGTCCTCTTCCTCCGCAAATCCAGTTGCTGTACCTGCAACTGACTCTTCAACAGCATTAGCGATCGCTTCTTCCAGGCTGTAAACACCCGCATCATTAGTGGCAAGTCCAGTAATTGTAATCGATTCAAACTCAGACTGGTTAGTCCCAGCAGCGGTAATATCAACAGACATAGTTACGTCCGCTGCTGTGGGAGCAGTACCAGCAGCATCATCACCCCCTACTCCCAAATCAAAATAGACGCCCTCAGGAAGCACATGTTCAAACGCAGCAGCAAAAGAGCTACCGTTGGCGCGCACTTCAGAGTAAGCACCACGAACAGCCGAATCAGCTTGAGCTGGAGCTTGGGCAATCATTAAGCCAAGAGCAGCAATACCAAAACTAAAAGCAGTAGATAAAGATTTCATTAATTGACTCCAAGTATAGTAAAGTTTCTCGATAGTGTTGAAAATAGGTTTGACCTTTATAAATTTATTTGGTCTTTTGGGAATTTAACTCAACATAGAGATCCATAACCTATTTCCATTAAAACTTCAGAATTATCAAATGACAACAAAAGAAACTAAATCTTGAGTAAAAAATAGATGATTTGAAACCAAGCTGTCATAACTTATAGTAGTTTCTAGATTAGTTTATTTAATCCCAACATTTTTTTGTTGGGGTTAAATTATCCCTTTTTTATTCAAGAGTTTTTTGCGTATTTATGCTTTGATTTTATTCTGGCTTGTTGGCAATTAACTGTGATGAGCATCACATGGTCAAAAGATTTTTTGGTAGTCCTAACGATGTAAGGATATAAAACAACAAATGAAGCTAATTTAGTTTTTATGTCATACTAAATTCGCTTATATTTTGTTAGTTAAATGAAATTTTTGAAATTTTTACCTTATTGCGAGAAATGATTATTTCTCTGCTGCTTACATTACACCGAGCGCAAGAAAGCTTTTAAAACATTAGGAGAATCCAGAGATTGAAACATTAGAGAGCAGTTTTCCGAATTAATTTTCTGGATTTTTAAAAATATCTTCTTTACCGTTTATGAGAAGTTTTGTAGTTACTTAGTAATAAGTTTGCAGTACTTAATTTTGGATTGGCTTTTGATAGCGGTGGAATAAGAGTTGCTAAATTATAAATTTTTGACTCTAATGGATTTATGGGAATTTGTTTTGGCTTCAATTTGGGAATTGGGGGAGATGGTAGAGGACGATCTGAACCTGGTTTAGGTTTTGGTAGAGGACGATCTGACTGTGGTTTCAGAATTCGGATAGGAGGAAATGGTAGTGCTATAGTTTGTGAAGATAGCCGATCACCAATTGTGTTAGTGGCAGTAGTTTTTTGAAGCTGAGTAGTTTGTTCGGCAACAAAATTTTCTGACGATCGCTTTTGGGTTTCCAGATAAGATTTTTTGCTAGATTCTTCGATAGGAATCATGACGAATTCAATCGGTTGAGTGGTAGCTTTATCTTTATTTGCAGGCTGAGTGGGTTTGTACATTTGGAAAATAAACCAGCTCAAGTTATGAATTAATACCGAAGCCAGGACAAATAGAAGAAAATAACGATAGCCTAAGTTACGCTCGCTTTGCAGAATAACTCGATCGCCTTGTTTCGTTGAGTTTGAATTGCTCATGATTAAAATCCTGAATAACAATACTGAAACAGTAATTAGTTAATAGAGCTATTGTTCTTGTCGATTTTGGCAATAATCTAGATCGGCAATGGCTTGATCGTAGTAATTTCCCAGCCATCGATCAAAAGCTGGTTTAGATGCACGATTGTGAATAAAATTATTAATTGTATTGCGCCATTGGGGATCTCCCTGGGGCAGAATTAGACCGTAATAGTCGCAGGTCAAAGGATTTTGCGGTATAACTTGATAATTTGCTTGATCCATACCACGACGATCTATGGCACCAGTTAACAAAACCCCGTCGCTGACTAGGGCATCAATATCGCCATTCTTAACCGCTTGTATTCCCCGAACTTTGGCATCCTGGCGATCAAATGCAACAATTTCAGCATCAGGATACCTTTGCTGTAAAAACTTTTTGCTAGTTGAGGCATCTAAAACTCCCAATTTTGTTCCTTCAAGAGAACTATTAAGATCTAATTGTGAAACTTCTCCGCTATTAACCAAAAATCGAGTTCCACTACTAAAGAAAGGATCGGAAAAGACTATTCCTGGGCGATCGCTGACA
This sequence comes from Cyanobacteria bacterium P01_A01_bin.83, assembly GCA_039030815.1. GTDB lineage: Bacteria > Cyanobacteriota > Cyanobacteriia > Cyanobacteriales > Xenococcaceae > Waterburya. The sequence continues at coordinate 4,161 of JBCCDL010000552.1, forward strand.
ATAGAATTGGGACCACATTCTAAATGGGCTTGCTCTTGTTCTACTAATTCAAATCGATTAGAGATGGATGAGGTAATTGTTTCTACCTTGATCGGTCTAGGTGCATCTAATTCTTCAGTCAAGCGATCGCTTAGTGCATCCGCAAAATCGCTACAATAACCAGCTAACTTACCATCACTGATATATCCAAAGGGTGCAGCATCAATCCTCATCGCCACTTTGAGCATGCCCGTTTGTGAGATCTCTGCCAAAATATTTCGCTCTTGAATAGGTTTTTCTGCTACTAATGCTTCGGGAATGGGTAAAGTAGGAGGCGTACCTCCATAAGCCAACTCTAGCTGCTTAGCACTCAGGGAGCTAATTAGATGTAATGGCAGTTCGGGGTTACTAATTTTCTCGCCATAACCCGCGGTTAAATAAGATCGATATTGATCGCGGTCGCGAA
>JBCCDL010000553.1:0-4599 GCA_039030815.1 Cyanobacteria bacterium P01_A01_bin.83
CGACCAAATACCGCTGATTTGACCAAAGATGAGCCAGCGATCGTTTTTGCTATTTGAGCAGCGGCAGAATCGTCTGGTGCGCCTGATACTTGAACCTCAATTAAGCAGGTTGCCCCTTCCCCATCACGAGCGATCGCTTTTGCTAGATATTGACATACTTCTGTCAGCATCCCTTCTAGTTTCTTAGCACTAGGACTATTATCGGTAATAGCAGTGGTGCGAGACTGTCCGTTAGCAAGAGCCAGGACGCAATCATTAGTACTAGTGTCCCCATCAACGGTAATCTGGTTAAAACTTTTATTCACAGCCCGCTTGAGCATTTCATGCCACAACCCTGTAGAAACCGCAGCATCACAGGTAATAAAGCCCAACATGGTCGCCATATTCGGCGCAATCATCCCTGAACCTTTGGCAATGCCGCCAATTCTTACAGGGCGACCTTCAATTTTAGTTTCTAAGGCAATTTCTTTTTTTACCAAATCGGTAGTAGTAATAGCTTCGGCAGCATCTGCGCCCCCCTGCTCACTGGCAGCCCTAACCAAGGGTAAAAGTCCCTGACGTAATTGTGACATCTTGATTCTTTGTCCAATGACTCCTGTCGAAGCCAGAAGCACAGCATCAGGAGCAACGTTTAATTCTTGACCTAATAACTGAGCGCACTCTAGGGCATCAGACCATCCCGCCTCTCCCGTAGCGGCATTAGCCTGCCCCGCATTACATAAAATAGCTCTGGCACTAGCTTTCCCCTGGAGACATTGACGACAATAATCAACACAGGCAGCACGGACTTGAGAGGTGGTAAATACTCCTGCGGCGATCGCATCTGTCTGGGATAAAATTAACGCTAAGTCTTTTGCCCCTGTAGATTTTAAACCTGCGGCAATTCCTGCGGCGATAAATCCTTTGGGTGCGGTGATGCCTCCATCTACGATCTGCCAATCTACCATTTGTGTCTCAAGTTTATTTAAGATTTTGTTTAAAGCTGATTATACCAAGACCTATAACAGAAGAGCGCAAATAGTTAGATACATTAAACATTAAACATTGTTTAATGAAATGTCTTTCTGTAATTGTGGTAAGTTAAGCTGTGGTCAACAGTAAATTTTTAGATTATTAATAATTGGTTTTGATCAGGTGAGACGCATCGCCGCAAGGTGCAAGTCCAATCGTCCTTTAAGGGGAAAGCTCAGTGAAAGTCTGGCACTGTCCCGCAACTGTGAAGGTTTTGCTCTCTGCAATTACCTAAGTCAGAATGCCCGCCAATTATGCCATCTATTAGCTTAATATTAAATCTGCGAGGTACAGATAATGCTAATGCCACTCTTCAATAATTGTTTTATTAGTTCTTTTCAAGTTCGGATTTATCTAGATATTGGTACTAACTTCAAACTGAGTTAATTGAAAATTAAAAGCGATTAATTCGAGCAAATTTAATGTTATCAGCCTAAATGACAGCAGTTTCTTCGATTCTGCTGTCTAATGCTCTATTTTACTTCTTCTTAGAAAGAATATACACCCTGAAATTTGGGCTAATAATTGCGCTCCTGACAAAAGCTTAATGATATGACTCAGCTTTTGTCTCACTTAAATAAAACTTGGTAATTTTATGAACAACAACAATAAAGCTTTCGTTTTCGGTTTTGCTGCTAGTTTGTGGTGCAGTTTGATTCTAATGATGACAGCTTTACCTGTCCTCGCTCATCATCCTAATGGAGGAGCAATTCCTAATAACTTTACAGAAGGATTTCTGTCGGGTTTGGGTCATCCCGTAATCGGAATTGACCATTTGGTATTCGTAGTTTCTACTGGCTTGCTGGCTGCTTTAAGCCGCACGAACGCCTTTATTATGCCCATTGGCTTTGTGATCGCAACTGCCTTAGGAACAATCATTCATTTACAATCAGTTAACTTACCTATCCCCGAACTAGTTATTGCGGCTTCTGTACTAATTATGGGTATTTTTCTTACTCAGAAAGATCCAGTCAATTTGATGCTGTTAACGGCAGTAAGTGCGATCGCAGGAATCTTTCATGGTTATGCCTACGGCGAATCAATTGTCGGGGCAGAAACTACGGCTCTTGGGGCATACTTACTGGGATTTTGTGGGATTCAATTAGTCATTAGTGCGATCGCTTATTTTTATGGCAAAAGTATTGTAAATCAACCCCGCAAGTCTGCTCTCTGGCTACGTTTTGCTGGCTTCACCACCAGCGGCATTGGTTTTGCTTTTGTTACCAACAATATTTTGGGTTAAATTGTTTTCGCTTAAATATAATTAACTATGCATAAAATACCCGTAACCGTAATTTCAGGATTTTTGGGTGCAGGCAAAACTACCCTAGTACGTCATCTCCTGCAAAATAATCAAGGCAAGCGAATTGCTGTTGTGGTCAACGAGTTTGGTGAAGTTGGCATTGATGGCGAGTTGTTACGCTCATGCCAAGTTTGTGATGAAGATGAAAATACCAGCAATATCGTGGAACTGACTAATGGCTGTCTCTGTTGCACAGTTCAAGAAGAGTTCTACCCCACAATGCAAGAATTGCTCAAGCGTCGCGAGCAAATAGATTGTTTACTCATTGAAACTTCAGGATTAGCTTTGCCCAAGCCTTTAATCCAGGCTTTTCGCTGGCCCGCAATTCGCAACAGCGCTACTGTAGATGGTGTAGTGACGGTAGTAGACTGTCATGCTCTAGGTGCGGGGCAGTTAGTGGGAGATTTAGCGGCTTTGGAGTCTCAAAGACAAGCGGACGAAAGTTTAGACCACGAGACTCCCTTAGAAGAACTATTTGAGGATCAGCTAGCCTGTGCAGATCTCGTACTGTTGACCAAAACTGATTTGGTTGAGCAAAAGACACTGGACAAAATTAAAACCTGGCTCAAGCAAGAATTACCGCCAGAAGTAAAAATAGTTACCGTCTCTGACGGCAAGATCGATCCCAATTTACTTTTAGGTTTTAACGCGGCAGTAGAAGATGACCTAGATAATCGCCATTCTCATCATGACCACGAAGCGGAACATGACCATGATGAAGATATTAATTCGATTGAACTAATTTTAGACCAGGCTTTTGAACCCCAAAGCTTGATTAGCAAGCTCAAGGAACTATTAAGCGAACAAGAAATATATCGCATCAAGGGATTTATTAATGTTGCTGATAAGCCCATGCGTTTAGTTTTACAAGGTGTGGGCAATCGCTTTGATACCTTTTACGACCGTCTTTGGAGTCCCACTGAAACCAGACAAACTAAATTGGTTTTAATTGGACATCAACTCAACCATCAGCAAATTAAAGCCAGAATTGCTAATTAATGTACGGGCGAACGGCCGTTCGCCCGTACTGTTGACTGTAAAGTCTTGGTAAACCATGGTGCCAATTTTGAATAAATGTGATAATCTCCGCTAGAATTGTAACGAAGTAGACTAGAAGTATACTTCATAAATAGCTCAAATTATCTCAGGAAATACCATGAAAACAAAACTTTTAGCTGGTATCCTTGCTGGGTTTGGCATAGCTATAGGTAATGCGATTGCCAATCCAGTTTTAGCACAAACTAAAATCGACAATACTTATTATTGCGCTCAACTTAACAATAGTTGGAATACTTTTGTTAATACCCCCAGAGGAAGAGTAACTTTAATCAACTGGGCAAATCAGTTTGCTCCAGACTGGACTCCTCAAAAGAGATGTTCGGCTGTATCTCAAAGATTTCAAAACTTTCTCGATCAAGGTAATTTAAAATTTATTCGTACTGGTAATGTTAACCAGCAACCAGTACTCTGCGTTGCTAATGCTCGGGGTGGTAGCTGCCCTGATGATAATGTCTTGATTACTCTTAAACCAGGAACCGATCCTGAAGGGGTCTTAATTCGATTGGTAGATTTCCGTCGTAGCGTTAGTGGACAAACTCTGACTCTTAGCGCTGACGATCCTGGCTTTTACTCCAGTGGTGAATTTTATGTCGATATGGAAAAATTCCTCGACACGGTACCCGTAGATAATTAAATTTAAAGTACAGGTAAAAAAAATACTTATTGTAAGCAGTGAATGAATTGGCTACTCAATAAAAGGTCACGAAGTCACGGCATAGGCGACAAAAACTATTTTGTCCGCTGGACATCAACCACAACATCCCAGGTAATTAAACTGATGATTTGTTTAGTCGGTACTGGGATGTTTTTGTCTGGAGATATGGATAGCTTAAAATTAAACTCCTGGGCATCAGCTTCTCCCAAACAAATAGCCAACAAAATCAACCAAATTGCTAATGATATAACCGTCAAGGTTGCAGACCAGGATTTTTTGGGCTCGGGATTCATTGTGCAGCAAAGGGGACAAAAGTACTTAGTACTTACCAATCAACATGTTTTACGTGCTGGAGAAGCTCCTTACACAATTGAGACTGCCGATGGTCACGTTCATCCAGCAAATATAGTAACAGGAATTAGCGATCGCAATTATGATTATGACTTAGCAATTTTAGAATTTAGCGCCAATCAGACTTATCCTACCGCCAAACTTGGCAGTTCACTCTTTTTAGAAGTTGGCGAGCCGATCTTCGCCGCAGGTTTTCCCCATAATCAATCTGCTGCACCAG
>JBCCDL010000554.1:0-4576 GCA_039030815.1 Cyanobacteria bacterium P01_A01_bin.83
ACGCTGTTTGACGATGGTGGAACAGCCAATACTTTCCGTGCCTTTGAACCAACACAAGCAGAAGAAACCTACAGTATGGTGACAGCAAACCGTTTCTGGTCACAGATCTTCGGGATTGCTTTCTCCAACAAACGCTGGTTGCACTTTTTTATGTTATTCGTACCCGTAACAGGACTATGGATGGCAAGCATTGGGATTATTGGGATTGCCTTGAACTTGCGTGCATATGACTTCGTATCACAAGAGTTGAGAGCAGCAGAAGATCCTGAGTTTGAGACTTTCTACACCAAAAACATCCTGCTCAATGAAGGTCTAAGAGCATGGATGGCAACACAAGATCAACCACATCAAAACTTTGAATTTCCTGAAGAAGTATTACCACGTGGTAATGCGCTATAAGGAATAAAGGTGACTTCGTTCCCATTAACTTAGATAAGCGATTAAGCTCTCCAGATGGAGGGCTTATTTTTTATTTTCCCGTCTGTTATTAAGAGAAGCTTGAGACTGATCGACTATGCTGAAAATATTTAGCTCAATAAAAAATTGAAATTGAACAAGTTAAGAAGCGCTGTAGAATTAAGCTTCAGCCTAAACTATACTATTATTTTTAGCTGCTCCACGATACGCTAGAAGATAGGATTTTAAGATTTAATTATTTTAAGTTCTTCAAGGTTAGCCAAAGATCAATGTTTAATTGTTCTGTATGGAGGCAATTGCCAAACAGAAACCTTCAGAACTTTATTTTAGAAAGCCCCGTGAGCTCAACTTTACTGACCAATCATTGCTTGATAACGATTGCGGTATATGATTTAAGCCGAGAGCTTTCAAATATTAATACAAGATTAGTACAGGATAAAAATTAGTTGTGCCAAAGCCAAAAGCCGGCATTATTTATAACGATATCAAGCCAGTAGCTTATAAAATTGCCTCTGATATAGAAGAAAAACTGATTGCGACTGGATGGGACGTTCGGATGGCTACTGGAGTAGGTGGAATCCTAGAATATTCGACCCCAGGCAGCCCTGTGTGCCATACCCGAATTGAGCAGTTGGCTCCTGCCAATTTTGACCGCGAAGTACAGTTTGCGATTGTCTTGGGTGGAGATGGGACAGTTCTATCAGCCTTTAGACAACTGGCTCCCTTAAAAATTCCTCTGTTGACTATCAATACAGGTCACATGGGCTTTTTGACAGAAACTTATTTGAGTCATCTGACTGAAGCTATAGATCAGCTTATGGCTCAAGACTATGAAATAGAAGAACGCTCAATGTTAGCAGTTAGAGTATTTCGTAATGATGCTCTGCTCTGGGAAGCATTGAGTCTTAATGAAATGGTATTGCACCGCGAACCACTCACTAGCATGTGTCATTTTGAAGTAAAAATTGGTGGACATGCTCCAGTAGATGTAGCTGCTGATGGCATTATAATTTCAACTCCCACTGGTTCTACAGCCTATTCTCTGAGCGCAGGAGGTCCAGTGGTAACTCCAGAAGTCCCTGTCTTACAGCTAGCACCAATCTGTCCTCATTCCTTAGCGTCTCGGGCATTAGTTTTTAGCGATCACGAACCTGTCAAAGTGTTTCCTGCTACGCCAAACCGCATGGTAATGGTGGTCGATGGCAATGGCGGCTGTTACATTTTGCCTGATGATCAGATTGAAGTTGAAAAATCAATCTATCCTGCCCGATTTATTCGCTTGCGATCGCCAGAATTTTTCCGTATTTTACGAGAAAAACTAGGATGGGGATTACCTCACATCGCCAAACCAACCTCTGTTGAATTACCTTAAGCCAGAATTTATCAAATGATCGCCGTAGATTTTAGGACGAGAAATGAAAATTCAATCAACTAGTATCAATTCCTTAATTCTGTTGCTTACAGATAGTGATTTCGCCCAACAGGCAAGTCTGGATCTGCAAAAGTTGGGCTATTCAACGATGACGGAAGTTGCTCAGACTGGATGGCATCAATTGAGTAGTTATCAACCAGTAATGATCATTATGGATCGTACGTTGGCAGGACAATCAGGGTTTGATTTATGTCGTCAACTACGTCACATGGGCGATCGCCTGCCGATATTGATGTTGGTGGAAAAAGAAACTGTAGCCGAGAGAGTCGCTTGTCTAGAAGCAGGAGCTGATGACTACTTATTAAAACCCTATCAGAGAGAAAAACTATTAGAACAGGTTAGCCTGTATCTTCAAACAGACACTAGTGTTGCTGAACAGTTAAGGTTTGGGGAATTGGTTTTGGATCTAAACACTCGTCAAGTGACTAGACAAAATCAAGTGATCGCTTTGACTATGAAAGAGTTTGAGTTGCTTAAATACTTAATGTCTAATCCCCAGCAAGTGATGACCAGAGAGGAAATTATCGAGAATGTTTGGGGCTATGATTATCAAGGAGAATCCAACGTAATTGAAGTTTATATTCGCTATTTAAGACTCAAGATAGAAAGCCAAAATCAGAAAAGACTGATTCAAACAGTGAGAGGTATTGGCTATGTTTTGAGAGAATCTTAAGCTGATCAACGGCAAGAATATTACTGAGCAATCTTGTTAAGTGGGCGTTGCTGAATCAAGGTATGATTTCTGTGATTGATCCAAATGAACTTTAATTAAGAATTTTATAGCTCTAAGTTTTAAGCTTTGAGCTACAAATAGATTACTTGATTAGTTTCATATTTCACCATGAGGCGCGTACATGGGGCGATGCGAGCGGTCACCTTTAACTCACGTGAGGACACGGGGTCACCTCATGAAATCAGCAACGCCTTTAAGTGTTGTATTAGTTTGAGATTTATAAGATTAAATAGTTTTAAAATTCAATTATCGCCATCATCAGACATATCTATAATTTAGAAATAAACAGTAGTTGGTTTTGGCACGAGAAAAAATTATTAGCCAGACGTTGAAATAAGGTCTAGCTGAAGAGTGAGTTATTAACTCGTAACCTCTATTCAACTAAATTAAAACAGGCTATATATAGCTACAATAAGCTTTGGTTAACAAAATTAGACTTTGGAGCAAAGAATAAAGTATGCCACGCAAAAAAACTAAGTCTACAAAATCTGGTAGCAGACCTCGCAAAACAGCAAGTTTTTTGGAAAAGTCTCAGGTAGGAATCTCTTTAACTACTGAGGCACTAAATAATCTGAATAAAATTGTTAAATCAACAGGTCTGACTAAGTCCAAGGTTTTTGAAGGTTTGGTAACAGGCAATTTGGCGATCGCCAGTCAAGTGGCAGAAAAAACTATTGCAATTAGCTCTGCAAGTACAGCTAACGAAGATGATTCTCAAGCAGATTTAGCTCCACAGATTCAGATTATAGAAGGAGCAAGTTTAAGTGAAGAGCAAGAACAGCAAGTTAGTGAGACTAGTAAGGAAGATTCTGCTATCTTATCAGAGCTTAAAGCGGAAATAACTGAACGTAAGGCTAATTACGAATCATTAAAGCAATACGCTGATGAACAGTCAGCTTTAGTTAAAAAACTCATAAAACAGATAGAAGAACAAAAGGAACAAGGAGATTCTCCTGAAGTTAAACAACAAACTGAAAATCAAGAGCAAGAACTAAAACAACTACAGCAACAGTTAGATGAGAAGCAGAATCAGATCGATAGCTTGACGGTCGAACGTGAACAAGTTCAAAATCAGATTACAGAGAAAGAATCGGCATTAACTCAACTACAACAGCAGTTAGACGAGAAACAAAGTCAAATTGAGAGTTTGACTGGGGAAAAAGAGCAAGCACAGAATCAGATTACAGAAAAAGACTCAGCATTAACTCAACTACAGCAACAGTTAGATGAAAAACAGAGTCAAATTGAGAGCCTAGAAAGCGATCGCACTTCAGCACAAGAGCAGGTTGCAGCTAAAGAATCGGCATTAAATCAACTACAGCAACAGTTAGATGAAAAGCAGGGGCAGGTTGATAACTTAATTAGGGAAAGAGATCAAGCACAAAATCAGATTAGCGAAAAAGAATCAGCATTAACTCAACTACAGCAGCAGTTAGATGAAAAGCAGGGACAAATTGAGAGCCTGATAGTCGAACGTGAACAAGCACAGAATCAAATTCAGGAGAAAGACTCAGCATTAACTCAACTACAGCAACAGTTAGATGAGAAACAGAGTCAAATTGAGAGCCTAGAGAGCGCTCGCACCTCAGCACAAGAGCAAGTTGCAGCTAAAGAATCGGCATTAAATCAACTACAGCAACAGTTAGATGAGAAACAGAGTCAAATTGAGAGTTTGACTGGGGAAAAAGAGCAAGCACAGAGTCAGATTCAGGAGAAAGACTCAGCATTAACTCAACTACAGCAACAGTTAGATGATATTCGAGCTGAGAATCAAAAACAGCAGTCAGAAATTGAGGGTCTTCATGCAGAGGTTCAAGACAGTAAACAACAACTAAGTGAAAAACAAAAACAGGTTAGTAATTTAGAACAGCAAATAAAGCAGCAAAAAACTAAGATTGAAGAGCAAAATAAAAATACTCAAACTATTCAACAGCAATTAACCGAACAACAGCAGCAAGTAACAAAACTAACTCAAGAGATTGAAGGTAAAGAAC
>JBCCDL010000555.1:0-4575 GCA_039030815.1 Cyanobacteria bacterium P01_A01_bin.83
CCATCGTATTGCTCGTCGGGCAATCAGCTATGGTGAAAACGACATTACTCAAGAGCCAGAAAAGGATGCAGGACTACTATTCTTGTGTTTTCAAGCCAATATTGAGAATCAGTTTAATTTTATGCAGGCAAGATGGGCTAATGCCAATCGCTTTGTCAAGGTTGGTGTGGGACCCGATCCTGTCATTGGTCAACCTGAAGGAGTGCAGCAATGGCAAAAAAAATGGGGAGAGCCTGAAACTGAAGAATATATGTTTAAGCTCTGGGCATTTATGAAAGGTGGGGAATATTTCTTTGCTCCTAGTATCAGCTTTCTAACAAACTTGGACGTATAAGGAGTAAGGAACGAGGAACGAGGAACGAGGAACGAGGAGTAAGGACAAAAGACCTATTGCTAGATACCTCAAACACACTTGATTCATATTGTTTTAAATCTGGAGAAATTATGGCAGCCCTCAATGAAACCAAAGAAAGAATTAGACTAGTTGCTGATCGTAATCGTCAACAGTATTGGAAAAGATGGGGTCCTTATTTAAGCGATCGCCAATGGGGAACGGTCAGGGAAGATTATAGTGAGTATGGTAACGCTTGGGAGTATTTTTCACACGACCAGGCTCGCTCTAGGGCTTATCGCTGGGGTGAAGATGGTCTTATGGGCATCAGCGACAATCACCAGCGGCTTTGTTTTGCGATCGCTTTATGGAATGGCAAAGATCCGATTCTCAAAGAACGTTTGTACGGTTTGACTAACAGTCAGGGGAACCATGGGGAGGATGTTAAAGAGTATTATTTTTATTTGGATAATACTCCCAGTCATTCTTATATGAAGGGACTATATAAGTATCCCCAGGCGGCATTTCCTTATGAGCAGTTGATTGATGAGAATGCCCGTCGTAAGAGCGAAGATTCTAGAGCTTTAGAATATGAGCTAATGGATACGGGGGTATTTGATGATGATCAATATTTTGATGTCTTTGTGGAGTATGCCAAAAATTCTCCTGAAGATATTCTGATTCAAATCACTGTAGCAAATAGGGGTGCAGAGGCGGCAGAGTTACACCTGGCACCGACACTCTGGTTTCGCAATACTTGGTCTTGGGGGCATGAAGATTCAGGTAAGCCTTCAGTTAAGGGAGTTTCTAGTACGGGTGAGGTTAGTATCATTGAGGCTGATTTTGCCAGTGAAGAATTGGACAAGAGAGATTTAGGTAAAAAATGGCTGTATTGCCAACAAACTGACGAAATTCTCTATACGGAAAATGAAAGTAATTTTGCCACCCTGGGCTGGGGAGAAAAATCTGGCTATGCCAAAGATGCTTTTAATGATTACATTGTTCATCAACAATCGGATGCGGTAAATCCGCAACAGGTCGGCACCAAAGCAGCGCCCTACTATAGGCTCAATCTAGCAGGGGGAGAGACCAAAACTATCCGACTACGACTGAGTGATGTTGAAAATTTAGCTGACCCATTGGGAGCAGAATTTGAGACTATTTTTACCACTCGTAAAGCCGAAGCGGACGAGTTTTATCAAGCGGTAACTCCCTATGCTGAGATACCTGCCGAGATGCGTAATGTCCAAAGACAAGCATTTGCAGGGATGTTATGGAGTAAGCAATTCTTCTACTATGTTGTCCAGGATTGGCTCAATGGCGACCCTAATAGTCCACCTCCCAACCGCAAAACTGAGCGCAATCGTGAGTGGACTCATTTATTTAATGAAGATATTATCTCCATGCCCGATAAGTGGGAGTATCCTTGGTTTGCGGCATGGGATTTAGCCTTTCATACCATTCCCCTATGCCTGATCGATCCTGAATTTGCTAAACAACAACTATATTTGTTTACCCGAGAATGGTACCTGCATCCCAATGGGCAAATGCCAGCCTATGAATGGAACTTTAGCGACGTGAACCCCCCTGTTCATGCTTGGGCGGCGTGGCGAGTGTATAAAATCGAACAATCGATGTATGGTGATACTGATCGCATTTTCTTGGAGCAGATCTTCCAAAAGTTATCTCTTTACTTTACTTGGTGGGTAAATCGTAAGGATGAGGAAGGCAACAATTTATTTGGCGGTGGCTTCCTGGGACTAGATAATATTGGCGTGTTTGATCGCAGTAATCTCCGTATTGCAGGTGCCAGTATTGAGCAGTCTGATGGCACTAGCTGGATGGGGATGTTCTGTCTTAATCTCTTGAAAATGGCAACGGAATTAGCCCAAGGAGATTCAGATGCTAGGGTGTATGGCGATATGGCATCAAAGTTTTTCCAGCATTTTCTGCTGATTGCCGAAGCCCTGAATAAAATTGGGGGAGATGATGTCAATATCTGGGATGAAGAAGATAATTTTTACTACGATATCTTGAGAGTTCCTGAAAATGCTTTACGTGGGGGCAATAGACCCTTCCCCGAACCCATGAAGCTGCGTTCAATGGTGGGCTTGATACCTTTGTTTGCCGTAGAGGCGATTGATCAGGACACCCTAGATAAGTATTTAAAACTAGATTTTAATGACCGCTTTAGGTGGTTTATCAATAATCGTCCAGATCTGACTAAACACCAAAATATCTTTATCAACACTTGCCAAGAAAGTAATTTGATTGATGGTGTCTCTTTATCTCTGGTTAACAAAGATAAGCTGCGGCTGATTCTGCAAAGAATGTTGGATGAGTCGGAATTTTTTAGTCCTTATGGAATTAGAGCGATGTCCAAGGTTCACGCCCCAGACCGTGAACCCTATCAATTAAGGTTTGACATCAGAAACGAAGATGGAAACTTCGAGCGTCCTTATGTTGAATATGAGCCCGCTGAATCCCGCTTTGGCTTGTTTGGTGGCAATTCTAACTGGCGTGGTCCTGTGTGGATGCCTGTTAACTTTTTGCTGATTGAGTCCCTGCAAAAGTTCCACCGCTATCTGGGAGATGATTTCACAGTTAAATGTTCTAATGGTTCGGAAATCGTCGAGATGACTCTGTGGGAAGTGTCCCAGGAAATTTCAAAACGATTGATTGATATTTTTCTACCTCAATCAAGTGGTGATAATAAAGGTCATCGCCCTGTCTACGGTGGCATGGATAAGTTTCAAAACGATCCTCACTGGAATCAATACATTCTTTTCTACGAGTATTTTCATGGGGATATTGGTGCAGGAGTTGGCGCGGCACACCAAACAGGCTGGACAGGAGTTGTCGCCAAGTTAATTCAGCAATATGGCAAGTATGCTGCTTGCAATAAATCTCCCCAATAGAGACTTGAGCTATAGCCGTACAAAGTTTCATTAGGACAACTCCCGCTATTTACTCGTGAGTAACGAGTAGCGAGTAACGAGTAACGAGTAACGAGTAATGAGTAATGAGTAACAAATGTCCTAACACTGATACGTAAGACTATAGTGTAAACAATCTGCATAATTTATTTAGTCAGTAGCTAATAATGAATACTGGCTAAATTTTTTATCTAATGATCATCTTGGTTTTTATATAGTCTTTCTCTATTAACAAAGTACATCCAATCAACAATCAACCATTAACAATTAACCATTAACAATTAACCAACATCGATTTATTATCAACCGAGATCAAATCATGAGCTTATCGATTATCATTTCTATCGCTATTACTCTGACTTTTGTTTATTTACTACTGAGCATAGCTACCTCAGAGATTCTGGAAATAATAGCTACAGTTTTAAACTTAAGGGGCAAAAATTTAAAACAATCAATTATTAATTTACTAGGGGAACAGCAAGGCGATCGCAACTTATTTACTACCTTATTTAATGATATTATTGGCAACAACAAAGATGAGGAAGATCAAGAAAAATATCCAATTACTAACCGACTTTATCAAAAATATTTAACTCCTGCCTTAAGCATCAAAGAAGGTCAAACTTCCAAACCCAAAGCAATTGGTAATATTCAATCCAAACAGTTTGCCAGTGGTTTAATCGCAACTGTCAGGGAAATAATCTCAGAAAATGACCAGAAACAGCTCACTCTCGATCCTAATCATTCACGAGAACAGCAATTAGAAATTGTGTTTAAAAAAGTTGAGGATTCTCGACTACCTGAGAAACTAAAAACAGATTTGTTTTATATCTTACAAAGATCTAAATCTCGATTAACCACAACCGAAGCAGAAATCAATCACCTCGAACAAGAAGTTCAAGATTGGTTTGATTATTCAATGCAATATGCTTCAGAGATTTATCAAAGAAAAGTTAAAGTTATTTCTTTTATTTTGGGCATAATCCTAGTATTGGCGTTTAACGTGGATACGGTAAATATTGTTAATCAATTATCTAAAAGTGAGGTTTTGACTGCGGAATTTAATAGTCTAGCGATACAAGTAATCGAATCAAATCCAGATGTAAGCTCTTGTTCCCAAGCTGATAATAATAGTGATGTTAAAACTTGCATTAACAGTCTTCAAGAGCAACTAAACATTGCTTTGGATAATATCGACAATTTACCCATTGGCTGGAATTTGTCAGCTCCTTGGAAAAAACAATTTAGTCCGCTAAATTTTGCTCACGTATTCAATGCCGTTCTCGGCTGGTTAATTAGCGCGATCGC
>JBCCDL010000556.1:0-4573 GCA_039030815.1 Cyanobacteria bacterium P01_A01_bin.83
TTGACCTCTAAACTATCATAAGCTTCTAGTTGAGAAGATAAAGCCAATTTGGCAATTTTATTGAGTGCCTGCTCTCCAAGGTTTTCTGTTCCGAACATACTCTTTTATAATCGTCTATGGTGGACTTGCTCTATTCTTTTTGGCGTTGGTAATTTAAGTAATGACCTACATAATATTACGGTTCGTAGCTTTTAGCTTTTAGCCATTAGCTTTTAGCTTTTGAATACCCTCTGTTGTTCATTTAAATAGAGATTTAGCATTACGCACTTACCAACACCTTCTTTTTTATAATATATTAAGAAATTTTAAGCTAGATCTTTGTAAGATAGTAAAAATACAAACAAATTATAATAATTGCGATCGCATAATCATAAGGCAGAAACGCTTAAAAAAAGTTGTCAAGATATTTCAATTTAAAATTTTTACATTGTTATTTTTCTTCAAAACTCCAACAGTGCTTCTCTTTCAATCAGACAAGCATTAGAGGTAAATTCTAGTACATATGGGTCAAAAGCAATTGGATTACCTTGATAATCATAAAAGCTGTATTTATTCAAAGATTAGATAGTAACAGATTTAAATGTTTTTTTTCGTGAGTTGCCATCAAGGATAAACGAATGCGACTTGTAGGCACTGTCGGCGGACGAATTGCGGGAGCAAAAATGCCTGCATCAATTAGTTTTTGGGACAAATTTAAAACCGCTTCTGGGGTAGGAAATTTAAGACAAAGAATTGCGGACTCGCTTGGTAATAATTCTAAATTTCCTAGCTGCTGTTTTAGGTAATTAATATTTTGCCACAGTTGTTCTCGTCGCTGGGGTTCTTGTTGAGCAATTTTAATTGCGGCAGTAGCGGCTGCGGTATCGGCAGGGGACAAGGCAGTAGTATAAATCCAACTGGCAGCGCGGTTACGTAAAAAATCGATTAACTCTGCGCTACCTGCAACGTATCCCCCTAAGCTACCTAAAGCCTTACTCAAAGTACCAACTTGAATTAATTCTTGACCTGTGCAGTGAAAATGCTCGACACATCCTGCACCAGTCTTACCCATGACCCCTGTAGCGTGTGCCTCATCTACCAACAGCATACACTCAAACTCAGCGGCGATCGCAATTAATTCTGGTAAAGGGCATAAATCACCATCCATACTAAACACGCTATCGGTAGTGATTAAACAGCGACGGTACAAAGCGCGATTTACTTCTAACTTTTGTCGTAAGTCATTAATATTATTGTGGAGATAATCGATAGCTGTGGCACCACTTAAGATTGCTCCTTTTTTGAGACTAGAGTGGTTATATTGATCACCTAAAATTAAATCTCTTGAACCTACTAATGCTGCTAATGTTCCCAAATTGGCTAAGTAACCTGAACTAAAAACTAATGCATCTTCTGTTTGTTTCCAATTAGCGATCGCTTGCTCTAATTCTCGATGTAATTCTCGATGTCCGCTAAGTAACCTGGAACCCGTACTCCCTGTACCATAAGTCTGAATCGCTGCTACTGCGGCATTAATTAATCGCTCATCCCCTGCCAGCCCTAAATAGTCGTTACTGGCAAAATTAATCACAGGCTTCCCTAATAATTCTACTACTGCTCCTGGTTTACCTGCGATCGCCTTAACCGAACGATACCAATTAGCTTGATGAATCGTATTTAAGGATTTATTGAGCCAGCTATAGGGACTTGTCACAAGATGTTTAAGAAAACTACTTATTGGTTGGTGATATTCTCCAGACATCAAATCAAAGATTATGACGGCACGGCTACATGCGGCTAAAGCCTTTGTCTAGACTCACGACCAGGTATTCCTGCGTTGCACTTACCTATATTTTAAACAAGTTTAAAATCCCTGGCAGTACTCACCTCTCTTTGAAATCTGGACGTACCGTTTCCGTGTATCCAGCTTCGGAAAATCTTAGCCTGAGCTTTTGCTCTTGTGGATAAGATGGTGGCAACTTCTATGGACTGCAAGAAGATTCTTGTTGTCCCAATTGTTGTGGTTACCATCTATGTGATGCAGTTCTACTCTTTCGTCTTCGATGAATTTCAATTTGCATCTTCCGCATGAATGATTTTGTTTCCTTAGTGCTTTGGCTGTGTAACCATCATAGAGAAAGCTGTTTCTCTTTGACCAATAAACTAAGTCTCCGTCAAAAGGAGATAAATCACCTTTTATGTTGATAAATTTATTTTCTGAGTAACTTACGTTTGGAAAGGCTGTTTTTACCATTTTTGTTGCTTGATTTCGGTTTATCGTCTTTTGTTTGAGAAATACTTTTCGTGTTCTCTGGTTTAAGCCCCATAGATTGAATCTAGAACCTTCCATCTTGCAATATTTGTGGTAGTTTCGCCATCCTCTGATGATTGGTGCTAGTTTTGACACTTTTGTTTCTGCACCATAGCTAGAATTGTTGACGATGTTTTTGACTTTCTTTTTGAAAGCATTAAAGTTTTCATTGGACGGTGTACACCTGAATTTTCCATTATTTTGGACTTTGAAGTGCCATCCTAAAAAGTCAAATCCATCTGTCGGGGCGGTTAGCTGTAAATTACTACAATGCGGGGCTTCCCGCCGTAAAGCTAAAAAAACATTATTTAAAATAATCCTGAGAGTCCCCGTCATACAATAGAGAAGATTTTATAATTAGATATCAAATCCTGTTTAATGACAGCTACCACTACATCTCGCACTCAAACCAGAATAGATTTAATTTCTCGGTTAGTAAGAATTTTTCTGTCAATCAAACCTCTAGCTAACTTTGCCAAATCTCGCGCCCGCAAGATGATGGTTGAGAGGGCGGAGACTATCGGCGTGCCTTGGCGAGATAATGTTGAGTATTTGAGTTCTTTGTCATGGGAGTCGGAATTAGCCGAAATTGAAAACATCCATCTTAGCTATCCTCCATATTATCTAACTTCTTTTCATGCTTACGACGAAGGTAACTTAAGCTGGAAAGCTGCCTGGGAGGTAGAATCAGCTTCTCGTGCTGTTCATGCTCAAATTTGGTCAGATGGCGATGTTAATGGTGATACTTTGCTACGAGATAGTTATCATCAAGCTTTAACTAAGCAAGTAGCGATTGTTCCTAATGATATTCTCGATCTTGGTTGCGGCATTGGGATGAGTACCATGTCCCTACAGTCAGTTTATCCTCAAGCCAATGTAACTGGCATTGATTTATCCCCCTACTTTTTGTCTGTAGCTCAATATAGAGGACAACAAAGCGATCATCAGATTAAATGGATTCATGGTGCGGCAGAGGCGACAGGTTTACCAGAAAATAGTATGGATCTAGTTTCTGCCTGCCTGATGTTCCACGAACTACCCTCGGCTGCGGCACAGGAAATTATCATTGAGGCGCATCGTCTATTACGCCCAGGGGGTTATTTAGCAATTATGGACATGAATCCGCAATCGGAAAAATTCCAGAAAATGCCTCCCTATATTCTGACGTTACTAAAAAGTACTGAACCATATTTAGATCAATACTTTAGTTTGGATCTACAACAAATATTTAAGCAGGTTGGCTTTACAGATTTTAGTATTACAGTTAATAGTCCCCGACACAGAACAATAGTCGCTAAAGTAGGCGAAAGGTAAAAAATGCCTGCACCACTGAGAGTAAAACTAAAAAGAACTATCGACTTAAAATATTTAGATGAAGTACAGTTAGTGCATATAGTATATCTTTCAAGTGTCGCTTTATAGTTTTACATTCCCCTGAATTATATCTTTAAACATCATCCAGTCCCCGAGAAAACTGTACCATCCATGACGCAGTGTGGCTGGTTTATTTCTCTCAAAAAAAACATGACCAGCCCAAGCGAAGCCATATCCTAGAGGAGGTAAGAGCATAAGAAAAACCCACTTTTTTGTGAATAGTATCAAGATCAATAAAGCTATTATTAAACTACTGCCGATAAAGTGTAAAAGTCGGCAGGTTTTATCTTGATGTTCCAGTAAATAGTCCGTGTAAAACTCAGGAAAAGAATTATAGTGGTCTTTCATATATTTTGTTGTAAGTCAATCCATGGTTGATCATAATGACCCTGTCTAGTTTCTTCTCGACAAAAGGAAGAGGAGCTAGAAACTTTTTGAGCCAATTGACTAATTGCTTGAGACATTTCCTGCCGTGCTGCTCTATCAGCGTAGATGCGAGAACCAGGCGATAAATCAACAGTAAGCTTGCCACCATGAGGACCAAGAGGAAAGACATTCAAATGGTTACGAAGCTCTTCTACAGGATGCTCCCATAGTTTTTCTTATTTCATAGCAAGTAGGGGAGAGGAATTAAGACCAAGATGGTATCCTGCCACGATGGACTCGATACAGTCACCAAATTCATCTTTCTTCGAGCCAAAGATATTTCAATGCTTTGAGGTACTTCTGTCAGGCAGCCAGGGTCAGAAGTTGACTACCTTTGGGTTGATGATACTCCTGTCATATCCAGAAGCTGAGAAGTCAGACAATGACAAAGTGGATACATTTGAGTAGCCGTGTGTCGTGAAAGTGACAAGCACGGTTCCGATAGGAGGGGTAAGCTAGTAATAGCTACCTCGACCTTAACAA
>JBCCDL010000557.1:0-4569 GCA_039030815.1 Cyanobacteria bacterium P01_A01_bin.83
ACTAATATTAGAATGTCTCTTAATACTTTGAGATTAATGTTGTTTAAACCACAGCAGGGTATGGGTAAATTAATTGGAATGATTAATTATTGGCAGGAGAGATTCAACAATTAACAATTAACAATTAACAATTAATAATTAACAATTACAGCGGTTTGCACTTCTATCTAGGACAGAAAAAAATAAGAAGTCTTTAAGGTAGGGTGGGCAATGCCCACTCTACAATTAATTTCATTTTGTACCAATTAGTTATGCAAACCGCTGTAACTTGGTTTTGATTTTTGTCTAATTAGATGCAAGATTTGAGGTGGACGCGATCGCACAACCGATTCAGGGAGACAGGATCTTTCAGGGCTTTTTGAATTAATAATGTTGAGTTGAGCCTGTACTTGGGCGATCGCTCTTTGGCAGACATATAAAATTTAGAGGTGAGTTAGTTTATGTTTGTTGTCTGACGGAAAGACAATACTTGCAACATCGCTTTACTTTCGATACTGTGGGGTTCGATGTCGGAAAATTCTCCTGTTAGAATTAGCAGACCAATAAGTTAAGTTTCTTGGGACTTATTGCTATTAGTCAGAATATTATTTTCTACAGTTATTGCAATATACTTTTAATAATCTTCAGATTTGAATTGGCTTTTTTCTTTGCTCCCGATCTGGCAATGGCTTTGAGGTTGCTTTTCAAAGGTATTGCCTTCAGTAGTGTTTGCTGCTAACTATCTTGAGAAAGAGATTGTTCGGGAAAATAATTTACTTTCAATAACGTAATAAAAATTTAAACCTTTATTGCGTGTATTTACTGAAGAGACATGGTATTGTGTGAAAACAAATAATGCAAAGTATTCTCAACTGTTAAGGATAGTTTTATGTCAATAGATAACCTCTGGAGTGCTGGAGGAATAATCAGTACTCCTTTATTGGGATTTTCTTTATTGGCGATCGCCCTGATCGTAGAACGAGTTATTTTTTGGTGGCGAGTAAAAAATGGACGACGAGGGATCTGTAAGGAGGTTTTGTCTTTATACAGAAGCGATTGCGGTCGGGTCGCAAGTCCGAACAAAGGCGATTCGGTTCAACCCATGTACTCAGCTAGTGGTCGGCATCGCTTTGCTGCCATTAATAAACTCAAGCAGAATGCTCATTTGCATTTGCCCATTGCCAGGATTTTTCTAGAAGTAATGGAACTAGGATAATCAACTGGGAGAATCTTAATTATGCCCATGCTGCTAGTCTTTGGATTATTACTTTCACTATTGGCATGGCGAATATTCTGGATAACCGAGTAAATCGCCGAGTATTTATTGCCAATGACGATCGCCAAAAAATATCAATCGGGTAAAAGTTTTTTATTGATAGCTGGTTTAATACTGGGAATCTCGATCTTAGGATTTAGTTTAATTGCCAGCATTACTTGGGGTGCAGCGGACATTACCTTTAGCGATATCTATCAATCATTTACGGCATTTAATGGTTCGACCAATCATCTAATTATCCGTACTGTCCGTTTACCGCGATCGCTGATTGCGATGTTAGTCGGTGCATCTTTAGCAGTAGCGGGGGCAATTATGCAGGGACTGACCCGCAATCCTTTAGCCTCTCCTGATATTTTAGGAGTTAATGCAGGAGCAGCTTTTGCAGTGGTAGTGGGAACGTTTATCTTAGGTAGTAGTTCTTTAACTATCTATGTTTGGTATGCATTTGCAGGGACGGCTATTAGTATTATCGCTGTGTATTTCCTTGGTTCTCTCGGACGTGGGGGACTGACACCGTTTAACCTAACTATAGCTGGTGCAGCACTTACCGCGTTTATCTGGTCAATTACCAATGGCGTTTTAATTTTAAGCCAGCGCACTTTGGAGGAAATAAGGTTTTGGTTAGCAGGTTCGGTAGCGGGTAGAGATCTGAATCTGCTGCTGCAAGTATTGCCTTATATTTGCGTCGGCTTAGTAATAGCGATCGCCATTAGTAAGCAAATTACCATCCTTAGTTTGGGAGAAGATACCGCCAGAAGTTTGGGACAGTCTACCGTATTAATTAAAATACTCGCTGCCATCAGTATTATTTTACTAGCGGGGGGGAGTGTGGCGATCGCAGGTCCGATTGGCTTTGTTGGTTTGATTGTTCCCCATATAGTTCGTTTGATAGTAGGAGTTGATTATCGTTGGATTCTGCCCTACTCGGCAATTTTAGGGGCAATTATGATGCTGGTTGCCGATCTTTGCGGTCGGTTAGTAATTCAGCCGAGTGAGTTACCTGTAGGGTTGGTCATGCCTTTGATTGGTGCGCCATTCTTTATTTATTTAATTCGCTGGAAAATTAAACGATAAAAATAACCAATCAGGGGCATTATTCCTTGAAAAATACCAAATGCTAAAGCAATTTTCATGGCTTGGTTTAATTTAATATGTCTGATAAATAACCCACTACTCAATGAAACAGCACAGGCATCCGCAGCTAAATCAATACCCATTAAAGAAATATTTATTAGCTCCATCAATTAATTTTATGTATTACTAAAAAACTAAATTTTTATTACTAAAGCTTGTTTTTAGACTTTTAAAATATCAAATTCTAATCATACTTTTTTCATTTTTAACTCATATTGATTAAAGATTACTAAACATAAGTTTTCTCATTGAAAGACTGCAATAATAATATGACTAAGCAATGGCTAATTATCCGTCCTAAAGGATTTACGATATCATTTCATCTCGATCGCCGAGTGCCAGTAATTTTATTAATTCTTACTCTGGTGACGTCGATCGCAATGGTATTGAGCGTTAGCTATGGAGAATATCCAATATCCCCTGTAGATGTCGTTAAAACTCTGCTGGGTATACCTACGGCAAATGGCGATTATGCCTTTATTATCAATACTTTACGTTTGCCCAGAACTATCGTTGCTTTTTTGGTAGGAGTGGGACTGGCGATCGCAGGTACGATTACTCAGGGAATTACGCGCAATCCTTTAGCTGCACCTGAAATTATTGGCGTAAATGCAGGGGCTACTTTAGCTGCGGTGAGCCTGATTATTTTATTGCCCAACGTTCCCGTATCTTTACTACCTTTGGCTGCTTTTGGCGGTGCGCTGACGGTGGCAATTTTAATTTACCTATTGGCTTGGCAAGGGGGTAGCTCTCCTGTCAGGCTAATTTTAGTCGGTATTGGTTTTAGTTTAATTGCCAGTGCTTTAACGGACATTATGATTACCTTTGGTGAGATCAATACTGTATCGCAAGCTTTAGTTTGGTTGGCGGGGAGTGTTTATGGGCGTAGCTGGTCGCAGGTTATGGCTTTGCTTCCTTGGATTGTTATTTTTGGCTTAATGGCACTATTACTTACTAGAGAATTAAACACCTTAAATTTAGGCGATGAAGTTGCTCGCGGTTTGGGTAGTCGGGTGGAATTGCAGCGAGGCTTATTACTATTAACTGGCGTGGCTTTAGCGGGTGCGAGTGTCGCTACAGCCGGAGCAGTCGGGTTTGTCGGCTTAATGTCTCCTCACTTGGGCAGACAGTTAGTAGGAGGATCTCACGAAGGACTGTTACCTGTCTCGGCAATGATGGGCGGAATGCTGGTAGTAGTTGCCGATTTATTAGGTAGAGTTTTGTTTGCTCCCTTAGAACTTCCTTGTGGCATTATTACCGCAGCAATTGGTGCGCCTTATTTTGTTTATTTGTTGATTAGTCGGAGGAAATAATTTTTAAGTAGCCCTAAAGGACTCGCTGCGCGTCGCAGTAGCAGATAGCAGATAGCAATTTTTTGATCGTAATTTCTATAGAAAGTAATTACTTAAACTTAGTAACAAAACTCTCATGAATCGCAGTACAAACAACACATTTATTCATCCCGACGCGGAACGAAACGGAGCTTATCCTTTAGGGCAAGTTCCCCAATCCAGTCATAATTTAGAAGCAAAGCAGCTAACTTTAGCATACGATGGTGCTGCAATTGTTCGAAACTTGAGTTTAGCGATACCTGCGGGGAAAACTACAGTACTGGTTGGTGCTAACGGTTGCGGGAAGTCTACACTACTACGGGGATTAACTAGGCTACTAAAGCCAAAATCGGGTCAGGTTTATCTCGATGGTAAAGCGATCGCAAAACTTAAAGCCAAGACGGTAGCTAAGACAATGGGAATGTTGCCTCAAAGCCCAGTTGCCCCAGAAGGTTTAACGGTAAAAGATCTAGTAGCAATGGGTCGCTATCCCTACCAAAGTTGGTTACAGCAGTGGTCATCTGAGGATGAAAAACAGGTAGCAGAAGCTCTAAAAATTACTACCATGACAGAATTAGCAGACCGACCGTTAGATAGTCTTTCTGGCGGACAGAGACAACGAGCTTGGATTGCAATGGTATTGGCTCAGGATACAGATATTCTACTATTAGACGAACCGACGACTTTTCTGGATTTATCTCATCAAGTAGATTTATTAGATTTGCTAGACGAACTTCAGTCAAACAAAGGTAAAACCATCGTCATGATTCTGCACGACCTCAATCTTTCTTGTCGCTATGCGGATTACTTGGTAGCCGTACAGCAGGGTAAAGTCTACGCTACGGGAAC
>JBCCDL010000558.1:0-4566 GCA_039030815.1 Cyanobacteria bacterium P01_A01_bin.83
ATGAGTATGAAGTTGAAAACTCCCGAGGAAAGGGTCCACACTGTCATAGTGGATGATGAGTGTGAGTTTTATGCAAGCTCTCCTTTCGAGTCACAGGACCAGGAAGAGGCGAAGTTTGACGATTTCAGAGAATTTGCAGTTCACGATTACACTAAGCTGCTTGGTTTACAACGTATTGCCAGATGCCCACCAGCACAACACTCAGCTGAGAAAGCAGGAGGACGGATGTCCGCAAATGACATAAAACTAGAACTCGTGGGGAAATCGATGGAAGATTTCAAGGAGACCAAAGGAGTTGTTGCCCAATTGGACACGGGAGAAGCCACAGCAGTAGAAACCGCAGAGGTAGGAAAAGATGAACTGTCCGCAGCTGACATTAAACTTGAGTCCGTACCCGAATCTGAAGGAGACGAGGAAGATGCAGGGACGCTCCAGACACAACATGGAGTTATTGGACTCCTAGGAAAATCAGTATTACAGACTGGAGGGACAAACCCAACTGGATACGGGACAGGCCAGAGCATTACAAGCCACAGCGGCATTAGAAGCTCAAACGTCCGGAATCGACTTTAAACTAGCAGTCCAACCAAAGTCATTAGGTGATGAGGATGTTAGGGACAATTCTCACACACAAAGTGGAGGATATGACATAGGGCACAGCTTAGAGGAAGGTGTGAAAGCAGGGTTAGTGAGAACAAGAGTAAGTCATTAGGGAATGGCTGGGGATGAGCCGATTGTCCTGGAGCGTCGAGATGTTTTGGGTGGCTTAGTAGCTGCTTGGCAAGATGAAGACGGGGACTGGTATGAAACTGGGCTACACGTCTTCTTTGGGGCATACCCCAACATGATTCAGCTAATGAAGGAGCTAGGTATCGAAGATCGCTTGCAGTGGAAGCGACATGCCCTGATTTTTAATCAGCCAGAAAAGCCAGGAACGTATTCTTGGTTCGATGTTCCTGATATTCCTGCTCCTTTTAATGTCATCACTTCAATTATTCGCAATAACGACATGTTGACCTGGACACAAAAGTTCAAGTTTGCCGTCGGCTTACTACCTGCGATTATTCGGGGTCAGCAATATGTGGAGAATATGGACAAGTATGATCTACTGGCATGGTTAGAACAACAGGGCATCGATGAGCGAGTTAACAGCGATATTTTTATTGCTGCTTCTAAAGCATTAACTTTTATCAATCCAGAAGATGTATCAGCGACTATTCCTTTAACGGCAATCAATCGCTTTTTAAAAGAGCGTTATGGTTCAAAAGTGGCTTTTCTCGATGGCTCACCGACGGAAAGATTGTGTCAGCCAATGGTAGATTATATTACCGCTAGAGGTGGAGAAGTACGGCTAAATGCTCCTCTTAAAGAGATTATGACCGCTGAAGACGGAACGGTTACGGGCTACTTAATCCGTGGTTTAAATGGCGCGCCAGACGAGATGATCACCGCAGATGCTTATGTTTCGGCAATCCCTGTCGATCCTTTAAAACCACTGTTACCAAAGTCTTGGAAAGAACAAACTTTCTTCCAAGAAATGTCTAAATTAGAAGGAGTTGAGGTAATTAATCTTCACCTCTGGTTTGATCGCAAAATTACCGAAATCGATCATCTATTATTTTCCCGCTCTCCATTACTTAGTGTCTATGCCGACATGAGTAATACCTGTAAAGAATATGCCGATCCCGATAAGTCTATGCTAGAACTAGTTCTGGCTCCTGCCAAAGACTGGATCTCTAAATCAGATGAAGAAATTATTGCCGCGACTATGGCTGAATTGAAAAAGCTCTTTCCACAGCATTTTGATGGTGACAACCAAGCTACTTTACTTAAATCGAAAGTAGTCAAAACTCCTAGATCCGTCTATCGAGCCTTGGCTGGTACGCAGTCGGTTAAACCAACTCAAAAAACCCCCATTGCTAATTTTTATCTTGCGGGTAGCTTCACCAAACAGGAATACTTGGGCAGCATGGAAGGTGCCGTGCTTTCTGGTAAACTAGCTGCTAAAGCGATCGCTCAAGATTATCCAGCGGCGACTATAGAAAATAAACCTGCCGCCGCGGTGGCAATTTAGTTTTTGTCAGCCGTTCTCTGCGGTGACTTTGTAAATAATTACTTGTTATATGTCCCTAGTAGCAATAGGATAAGACAATGCTATTTGGCTAGGGCAAATAATAATATAGCCTCCCCTAACTCCTGCTAAACAAAAGACAGTAATTCTGCTTGCTTGGTGAATGTTGCAATTACCAAAACCTAAAACAAAAAAAAACCTAGTCTCGACGGACGAGGCATATGAAATTTGTCGTCAAATTACGGCAGAATATGCCAAAACTTTTTATCTCGGTACGTTATTGATGCCCAAGGAAAAAAGTAAGGCAATTTGGGCAATCTATGCCTGGTGTCGCCTTACAGATGAATTAGTAGACGGCGCCAAAGCCAAATACACTACTAAAGAGACTTTAACAGCCTGGGAACATCAGCTAGAATCAATTTTTGCAGGATATCCAATAGACGATACAGATGTAGCACTTGTGGATACTATTCAAACATATCCCATGGGCATCCAACCTTTTCGGGATATGATTGCAGGGCAAAAAATGGATCTGATCCAAAATCGCTATCAAACTTTTGAAGAACTTAAGCTCTACTGTTATCGTGTTGCTGGTACTGTAGGTTTGATGTCTAATGCAGTGCTAGGTATCGGTGCCGACTCTAATGGTGTTCCTTGGGAAAAAGACCAGCCGATTTATGTCCCTACCGAGGAAGCGATCGCTTTAGGGATGGCAATGCAGTTAACTAATATTTTGCGTGATGTGGGGGAAGATATGCAACGCGATCGCATTTATTTGCCCATAGAAGATTTACATGCCTTTGGCTATACTGAGCAGGATTTACTAGCTGGAGTAATTGACAGTCGTTGGAAAGCGATGATGAAATTTCAAATTAAACGGGCTAGAGAATATTATAAGCAGGCAGAAAATGGCATTCGGTTTTTAATTCGCGATTCTCGGTTGCCAGTTTGGGCTTCTTTGATGCTTTATCAAGGTATTCTGAATGAGATCGAAGCTAATAACTATGATGTTTTCAACAAGCGCGCCTTTGTTTCTAAACCTAAAAAAGCTTTATCTCTGCCTATAGCTTGGCTCAGGGCGCAAGTACTATAGTTAATTTATATTTAAAACGTCTGATGTGAATTAAAATGACTAGACCCCCTGGAAATAAGTTAACTACGCTGCTCAAAATTTTAAGATCGAGACTCAATGATTGAATCTCAATGATTATTATGAGCTAAAAGCTAAAAGCGCGCAAAGCAAAGCTTTGCCAGTCGTCGAAGACGACGATCTGCGCGTACGCGCTGCGCTACGAACTAGCAACTTAGAGAGGGAAGATAATTCACATTAAGCGTATTTAACGATAATTAATCGTAATATTGGGGAAATCTAGGTAAAGCAATACATCTATCAAGAGTCGATATGAATTCTTTACCTCCTCAATGTTCGGAATTATCCCAAAATGTATACCAGATCTTAGATTTAATTCGGCTTATTTTTTAATTGATTTTTCAATTAATTTTCTCGGTCTACCACCCTTTAGTCCGTTGGCTCTCGATGCAGCCTTCTTTTTCTCCGAAGTAGATGAACCACCTAAAGAGGCGATCTGTTTCATCCAGACACTGCTTCCAAAAACGCCTAAGAGCAAACCCTGAATACTCAAATCTATATCTGGCTTATCCCACCTTATACCCTTACCCGATGGTGTCAGTTTTACTGTTGCTAAAACTTCTGTCGACAGTGTAGCGATCGCCT
Organism: Cyanobacteria bacterium P01_A01_bin.83; assembly: GCA_039030815.1. Taxonomy (GTDB): domain Bacteria; phylum Cyanobacteriota; class Cyanobacteriia; order Cyanobacteriales; family Xenococcaceae; genus Waterburya. The sequence goes on from JBCCDL010000558.1 coordinate 3,807, forward strand.
CTACAGATTCAGCTAGGAACGAAAAACTAGCACCATTATTAAAGTAAAGGGTAAAAGATGCGGGCAAGCCCTTTCTACCTTTATTGAATGACACTTTGTTAGCTCTAGGTTCTACTGCATCGATCTGAGCTTTTCGGGCGATCGCAGCATCGATTTGCGCTTTTATTTGTTGGTCGGTTAGCTGTGCCATCTCTAATTATGCTCCGTGAATTTGAGTCCAAGCCTCAATTAACTTCTCTTGATTGTCGGCAACTATACTGATCGCCTTGGCTAATTCCTTGCGCTTCATAGCGTAAAACTCTCGTAGTTCTGGGTTGCCGCCTTCACCCACAAGATTAATTACACATTCGCCATCACCTTTGAATACGTGGACATGATGAGGTAGATGGTCGTTAGACCAGATCCTCACTATGTACCCATCTATTCTTAATACAGTAGCCACTACTGTATTTTAACCCAACTGCTTGGGTTTACGTATCTTTTAATGAACTGCGATCGCAGATACAGCTTGTAAAATTCTTTTGTTATGTAACTGGGGTAGGATTGCTATATTTAACGATAATTAAGCGTAATATTGGGGAAATCTAGGTAAAGCAATATATCTATCAGTCGATATGAATTCTTTACCTTCTCAGTGTTCGGAATTATCCCAAAATGTATACCAAATATTAGATCTAATTCGGCAAGCACCTAATTTTGAACCACAAGATACTCTAGCGGTAGAAGCATCTTTGAAAAAAGCGATCGCGCCTAAGTTTGA
>JBCCDL010000559.1:0-4559 GCA_039030815.1 Cyanobacteria bacterium P01_A01_bin.83
AGTAGAGGATTAAAGGGTCTTAAGGAAATGTTTCTTGGTAGCGTTAGTAATTACGTAACCCATCATGCAAACTGTTCTGTTTTTATCGTCCGTCAGCTTCTTGATTCTGCATCAGAAACAGCATCTGCTCAAGCAGAACTAATTAGATAACCGAGCAGAAACTCTTCCCTATTCAAGATAATTTTGCCGACCTCGGCTCGTTTATGCCCCACTTGCAAACATTAGAGGTTCTGTTCAATGTTCAATACAATTTTAGTGGCAATAGATCATTCCCCAGCTAGCCAGCAGGTATTTGAGCAAGCTTTGTTTATCGCTCAAGCCAACCAGGCAAATTTGCTTTTACTTCACGTTCTGGAGGTTGAAACAGCAGACAGTCCGTTAATGTCATCATATCTTTTACACTCCAAAAATCGCTGTATTCATCTTTCTCCCAAGATCGTACATCATGCTCATGAGGTATTTGACCGAGAATGGGCAAATTTTAAGCACAAAGGCATTGAACTACTTCGTTCTTATGCTAGAGTCGCGATCGCAAATGGCATTCAGACTGAATCTAGTCAGATTATGGGTCATCCTGGTTCGACAATCTGTGAGTTTGCTTATTCTTGCTATGCCGACTTGATTGTAATTGGGCGCAGAGGTCATTCTGGCTTAAATAAACTTTTTCTCGGCAGCGTTAGTAATTATGTGGTTCATCATGCTCCTTGTTCAACCTTGTTGGCACAGACTCCAATTAAGCAACAGAACATTTCCCAGAATATTCCACAACTAACAGCTTACAACTAAATTTTAAGAATTTTACTTCCCACTGGAGGCACAAATGACAATTACACTGATTCCTCACAAGCACGATAACATCATTGGGTTGGATATTGATGGCTGGATCGATGCGGAAGATATTGAACGTATTGTGCAACTGATTGAAACTAAATTCAAGCCAGGAGAGAAACTAAGAATCTATGCTGAGGTTAATAATTGGTCGGGAATTTCTCTCAAAGCTTTGCTCGCAGATCTTAGATTTAGTCTTCAGCATTTCCCAGATTTTGAGAAAGAAGCTATTGTTAGCGATCGCCGTTGGCTAGAGAGTCTAGCAGCATTAGGTAATACTTTATTTTCTGGTATTGAAGTGAAGCACTTTAAATTAGAAGAGAAGGAGCAGGCTCTAAGTTGGATTATGACCTAGACTAGCCTTAATTTACTTCGGTGCAAATCACAGCAATAGAAATGATGAAATAATATCAAGGATCTACGTCTATATTTGCTAATAAATTATTTGAGTATAAATGCTCATTTTTTTAGGTTGATTTACTACCAGACTAAAAGCTGATTAAGTTTAATTGCGAAAATATTTAGTTTTGCAACATTTTGTCTGAAAAAGCAATTATTTTGGTGAAAAAGCCAATAGAATTACCGATAAGAAATGATCTATATCTGAGAGAAGTTTAGTTTGCTTTGTGGTGGAGTTGGAGCAATAATCAAGCTTTCAAAATTACTATACATAGTCATACGTAATAGTAATTAACCACGATAGTCTAAATTAAAGTATCTTTAAGACTATAGCAAATCTCTCAGAATAATAGAATCAAAACTCAATTTATTTAATAGAAGTTAAGAAAATGGCAAATAAAGATTTTTTTCTCAGTGCGGATGATGCTCAAACTTTAGGTGACATTAATTACATGAGAAAGTCGGTTAGAGTGAGGCATACTTTCCCCAAAACTCTAAAAAACCCTAATGGTTTTGCAGTGGAAAAAGAAATATCTTCTTCTGATGGGAGAAACATCGATAGCTTCAACAACGAAGTTCGCGAAAATAGTTCGAGTTTTCCTGCGGTTCGACCAATTGAAAATAATAATACTAGCTTTGAGGCAGTAAAAAGTACTCCGAAAAAGCGTCCTCAAGGTAATAGTATGGATTTGTTCCGTAACATGGCTCGCAGCATTGGTAAGAAATAATTAATTGGTTTGGCTTTCATAGAGACGAGACCTCGCCGTGCCATTTCGTAGTGGAGCCATGCCTTAGGATAGATGCGGCTAAAGCCTTCGCTTGACGTGACAAGGGCATAACATCAAACAACGGGTCAGACATCACGACTTCACAAATATTCGATAACTATACTACTTTAGTAATCATTTTCCAGTTGGCTGTTTGTCTTTGTAGATAGACAGCCACTTTTATTTTTTATGTGATATTGATTTTGATAAAGTTAGCTAAAAGAGAAGAAAATGGAGCGATGCAATTAATTATGGGAACGCAAAAAAGCGATGCAGCACAGTCTTTGGGGTCTCCCCCAAGACTGCGCTGCATCAAGAAGCGATCGCGTCACAGAAATTGTTAATAGCTGTTTTGGTAAAAGCATTTTAGAAGTAGAAAATATGTTTAAAGTTACTAATAGCTTTTGGTCTAATGAAAACGACTGTAATTTATGATTTCGTACTTTTAAATACATAATTGAAGTCATTGATTGGGATTAGATTAACTAGAGTCTACTTCGTCGCTAAATTTAGTTAATCTTAAAACAATAACCAAAGATGCAGGAGTCATTTAAGCGTATTCTTACGGGAGCAATTACTTTTGCTTTTACATTGGTAGTAGCGGTAATTGGTTATGTTTTATTTGGCTGGACACTATTAGATTCGATCTATATGGTGGTAATCACTATTTTTGGCGTCGGTTACGGAGAAGTAAAACCGTTAGAAACTGCGCCAGAAAAGATTTTTACTATGATGGTGATTTTAGCGGGGACAACGTCAGCAGTCTATATCATCGGAGGTTTTGTACAGATGGTTGCAGGAGGAGAAATTAATCGCGCATTAGATAGTCACCGTAAGAGCAAAGATATTGAAACTTTAAAAAATCACGCAATTATCTGTGGTTTTGGGCGTATGGGTCAGATTTTAGCCCAAAAGCTACAAGAAGATCGTCAACAATTTGTGATTATTGAACGAGAAAGCGAGCGCGTTGCTAAAGCGGAATTGATGGGCTATTTAGTTCAAGGTGGTAATGCTACGGATGAGAATCTATTAATTTCTGTGGGAGTTAAGAAAGCCAGAGTGTTAGCCACAGTTCTACCTGATGATGCAGCTAATGTTTTTATTACTCTTACTGCCCGTGGTTTAAATCCTACTTTAACTATTTTAGCCCGTGGAGAATTACCGACAACAGAAAAGAAACTTAAATTAGCAGGGGCAGATCGGGTAGTGTTACCTGCAATTATTGGCGGAATGCAGATGGCAAACCTGATAACTCGCCCCGCCGCTTCTGATTTTCTCCAGAGTAAAAGTGATCGTCATTATCTTGATGAATTACTTGGTCAAATTAAGGTTCAAATTGATGAATTGGATGTTAGACAAGGTTCTCCTTTAGTTAATAAAACTATCGGTCAACTTGAGTTACGTGGTAAGGGAGGTTTTATTATTGTGGCATTACGCCGTCACGACAAAACTGTAATTAAACATCCTGACCGCAGTATTATTTTAAAACCAGGAGATACGGTGATTGTCATTGGACATGAAGGAAATATTCCTCAATTTGCCAGATTTAATGAAATGAAAAGTAAAATGCGATATCGCGGTTCAAGTATAAGTTAGTTGAGTGTTCCAAAATAAATCGATAAAGGCAAGATTACAAAACCGATAGCTATTAAAATAGCTAAAATCAAAGCGATCGCATAAACTGCTGGACTTATTTTCGAATTAAGTACCCCGATTGATTGCCATGCACTCCAAATACCGTGGCGTAAGTGGAAAGCCAGCATGATTAAGACTCCTGCATAGCCAAAAGCGTAGATTGGATTCTTAAATTTCTCTATCACCAAGCTTGATAAATCTCGCATCTCTACCCCATCTATTATTGTGGAATAGTAGCTGCCAAATTTGAAAGTTACTAGATGCCAAACTAAAAACCCCAGCAGTACAATACCAGTGATTAACATGCTGCGAGAACTAATGGACTGTTTACTAGGCTCTCCTGCGCTTTTGAGCTGACCGTAGCTAATTGGTCTAGCTTTCAAGGTATTGAGTCTAATGGAAATTCCAACTATTACATGGAATATCGCTAATCCTAATAGTGTAAATTCAACTATATAGAGTATGATGCCCAAGCTATCAATAAAATGCGCTAACTGGTTATATCTCTTGCTGCTGGTAAGTAAAGTAAGGTTTCCTGCCATGTGAAACAGGACAAACAAAGATAAACCTAGCCCTGTGAAACCTGTAATGATTTTTTTACCAACTTGAGAATTGTAAAATCGAATCAATTTAGGGCGATCGCTACTTACCGTCATAACAAGACAATATCTTTGATGAGTACGATATATTATAAACAACTCCTTGATCTTTAAAAAAAGTCTCATTTTGATTGAAGGAAAAAGATGAGACTAAAGACTGCAAAAAGCAGATATTAGAAAATAAATGACTGAAGAGAAGAAAAAAGAACCTGGCACTGAGCTATTTTCCCAGGGGGCAACCCCCCAAGTATCTTCGCCGCAACAGCATTTCACAATCGAGTTCGGGATGGAGTCGAAGTGGGTCTACTGCGCTAATAGCACCAGGAAGACT
>JBCCDL010000560.1:0-4555 GCA_039030815.1 Cyanobacteria bacterium P01_A01_bin.83
CGCTTTGCGTTCGTTCTGCGACGCTTGCCCGCTTTGCGGGCTGCTAGAACCAAGCTGTTGAGGTTTCCTCAAAATGTTGACCGCCCGAATTGTTAATTGTTGATTGCTATCACGACTCGAACAGATTACCTAACAACTGCTTTAATTTATTATTACCGATTATCTTAGAACTAAATAAATAGTAATGGCTTATCTTTTAACGGAGCAAATGCCTCAGAATCAAATCTATATAGGCTGGCAGGACGACCAGCACCACGAGATACTTTTACTTTTGTATCTAACAGAAATCCTAACTTTAATAGTCGCGATCTAAAATTAGAATAATCAGAAAAGTTTTCGCCCAAAATTACACAGTAAAGTTGATAAACTTCATTTAAAGTAAATTCTAGTGGCAAAACATCAAACGCGATCGGGCTATACTGTAGCTTATTCTTTAATCGGTTTAAGCCATATTTGAGAACTTGATCGTGGTCAAAAGCCAAATTAGGAATCTCGTTAACTTTATACCAAGAAATGCCATAATTCCCTTGATTAATTATTTTGGCATCTTCATATCTAACTAAAGCAAAATAACTAACCGATAGATACCTGACCCCAAAGCTATCAGGATTTTCCCTGGGATCTCGACCAGGATCGCCAAAAGAATAAAGTTGCTCTAAATATAAATTATCTACCTGAATTTTTTCAGCTAAAGTACGATATGCTGCATCGGTTAATGATTCGCCCTGTCTAACTAGGGTTCCAGGCAAACTCCAATAATTTTGAAAAGGAGGTTCATCTCTTTTACGTAATAAAACCAGGACACGATTATAAACTGTATCTACGGAGAAAATAACGTTGTCAACTCCCACTTTGAAGTCTGCTAAGTTTTCTCCCTGGTTATTTATTTTAGGCTTAACTTTAGGATTAGTTTTCATACCTTTGCTCGTTATAATTAGTGTTGATTGCTAATTGTTTCTGTAGCAATGTTGTATAGTTTTTTTTGATAAATATAATCTCTAACTGAAGGACTAACTAGACTTTGATCTTGCTGCAAGCGATAGTTACTGGAAGATACCTTCGGCGCATTCAAAGTGGCGATCGCAAATTGTCCGCCAATTTTGCTTAAGTCAGCTAAATCTGCCTGTTTGATGCCATATCCCAAGCGAGGTACAATCAAAACTTTGACCTGTTGTAGCAAGTCAGCAATACGATACCAGCTAGTAATCTGAGGTAGAATATCTGAGCCAATAACTAAGGTAAACTCTACCTTGTTACCCCATGTGTTTCTAGCTTTGTTCACAGTAATTAAGGTATAGCGATCGCTCAATTCAGGATGAAGCTTAATATTATTCTGTGACTTTAAATCTTTGATTGCTAGCTGCAACATGGTGCTGCGGTCTTCTAAGGAGGTTTGATGTTGCTTAAAAGGATTATCTGATGCCCAAACCACTACGCGGTCATAGTGCCGCGATAGCCAGCATAAAATAGTCTGATGTCCAACCGTTGGCGGATCGGCACTGGTACCAAATAGGGCGATTTTTTTCATTAATTAGCTTCGGGTTAATAGGTTTTGTTTAGCTACCTTATGTTTCAAGTCGACTAACGCGGGGTCAATTTTTACGGAGAAAGGCTCTGTCTGATTGATTTGTCTAATGTTATCAGGCATACTGGCTACAGAAATAGCAGTACGTTGGCGGATTTGAGCTAAAGATGAAACAGGTTGTTGTCTTTTTCCTCCCTGCATCACAAGCTGTAATAATTCCTGCTCATCACTTTGAGCCGCTTCATTTTTTAGTCCTAAGCGATCTGAGTATGCTTTTCCCTCAATTACAGTCCGAAAAATCTGTTTGCATCCAGGATAGGATAGTTTGTTGCTAGATTCTTTCATGGTAGGAATGTTGTCTATCTCTACTAATTTATACACTCCGTTTACTGGCATTCCCGTAACTAACTTAGTCCCGATGCCATAACCATCTATAACAGCACCCTCTTGTTTTAGTCTGCTTATTTCCCACTCATCTAAATCTCCACTGGCAAAAATCTTAGTTTCAGGTAGATGAGAATGTACCTGTTGTGATAATTCTACTAAATCTCCTGAATCAATTCTGACTCCTGTTACTCTAATTGCTGCTTGTTGCAGTCGCTTCGCTGCGGCAATAGTGTCATAGGTATCGATCAATAATGGAGCCTGGGGAAAATAATGCCCGAACGCTTTAAAGGCTTCATCTTCACTGCCTGAAATGGCATTAATCGCCATGACTAAGGCATGAGCCATAGTTCCCCGAGGTTGTTCTCCCAATTTTAAGGCTGCTAAAACATTTGATGTTCCATCAAACCCTGCTGCTAAAGCTGCTCTAGCCGCCCACAAAGCCCCTTGGGGACTAAATGCCCTTCTAGTGCCAAATTCTAGGATATTAGCAGATTTTCCAGCTATGTCTCTAATTCTTGCTGCCTTAGTAGCAATCAGCGTCTGATAGTTAATGGTATTTAATAAATAGGTTTCTACTAGTTGGGCTTGCCATAATGGAGCTTCAATTCTCAGCAAGGGTTCATTAGCAAACACTGCCGTACCTTCTGGCACAGCCCAGACATCCCCTGTAAACCCCCCCGATTCTAGTAACTGCCAAAATTGCTCAGGAGCGCGACTAAAAATTCCTGTATCCCGCAATGCCTGAATTTGAGAAGCATCAAAGCACAACTGTGACAAATACTCTAAAGCTTGAGCCAAACCCATGGCAATCAAATAACCAAAGTTTTCTGGTAGCTGTCGGGTAAACAACTCAAAACTAGCCCTTTTACTGGCAATCCCCTCTCCCGCATAGCATGCAGCCATTGTCAACTGATATAAATCGGTTAGTAAAGAATAATCCTGGGGGTTTATATTAAGCCCCTCTTTTGCTAAAATATTTTTCATAATGGGAAGCTAAATTAATTTTGGTATTTATTACTATAATAATAAGTACAAATAATTCCATAAGTCAAAATAAAATAGTCAATAGACAATACAAAATAATCAATCAAGCAATGTACTATTGAAATAGTGATCAATTTGCATCATGCTTCTTGGTATTTCTGACAATTGTTCATTGTTCATTGTTCATTGTTCATTGTTCATTGTTCATTGTTCATTGTTGAAGAATCTTGCTGCCAAATATTGAAGTCCTGAGGAAATTGCTCTAAAGATAACAGGTTGATTCGCCGATCTTGAGCAGCCAAGGCGCGATCGCTTTCCAAGTTATAACCCCAGTCAGCTAAAAATAACTGGACAAAATCCAAGTCTGATTGCTGTGCCACCTGTTGCAATGCTTTGAGGCGATCTTCCACAAAAAATAAGCTCAACTCAGTAGCTGATTGCTGATGTCGATCTCGCAATATCCTGAGGGTTTCATATTTGGGACGCTTACTTTCCTTACCAATAATTTGCGAGCTTGGTAAATTCACCCCTTGTTCTTGCAATAGTCTGTTGGCAAAACGTCCTTCTTTAGTGGTAACTATATATATTGTTATTCCTGTCTGAATAAGTTGCTGAAGACGTTCAACAACCCCAGGATAAACACGATGAAGTTTGAGCCAATTCTCCAAATCATCTTGAATCCAGCTATCTCTTGCTCCATCTAGCTGTTGTGCCAAGGCTTTTGGCTCTAATCCATCAGACTCTACTATCCTATGAGCGATCGCACCGAAGTCCGTTAAGATCTCCGACTCAGTTATGTCTAATGCCAACGCTCGCAACAAAATTGGCATCTCCCAGCCAGTTTCAATTACAGGACGTAACCGATAGAAACTAGGTGCCAAGCGATCGTCAACATCCTGTGACCATATTTGCTGATAGGCTCGTTTGGTGCTGGCAAAATATTCCAGCAAGCCATCACAAATCACACCATCAAAATCCAATGCCAGAATATCAGGACTATTGCTCATTATCTATCTACCGTTTAGAAGCGTTTACTGCTGCATTGTAAGCTAGGGCATGTCATCTACACTAGTTTATTTACGCGTAATAATGTTTGCCGCCAATAATATGATTACAGGTACTAAACCGTGTCTAGTTTGAAACCCATAGTTTTCGTAAAGGTTTGGGGAAAGGTTAAAGGGGAAAGGTTTTCAGGAATCTATCTTTTAATTTTAAAACTCCTGTCCTCAATGTGGACGCGGTTTAAGTAGGTAGGCAGAATAATTTATAAAACCCAAGTAGTCAATCTTTGACCTGACCCCTAACTCCTACACCATCATGAATCCTCACAAGTTCTTCAAGCTTTTCTAATATGATGAATCTAAGGGCGAATTAACTAATAAAATACTAAATGAAAGCCATAACTAATTATTCAATCACAGAAATTAAACATGAAGTTTGTCATCTAGTCGCAATACATTTATTAGATCCGTAACAGGCGATCTACAATCTTAGCCAATTCTTCTCCGCAGCAGATTGGCGTTAATTGAATGTGAACTAGAAAGTAGTGGCTATTCTCTAATGACTGACTCAATTAGCGACCTATTAAGCTAATATTTTTCAAAACTGATACCAAATTCTAGTAACGGCAAAATTAAATAGTGAGGTCAAAAATGCCTA